>DXJI01000010.1 GCA_019057595.1 Candidatus Thorarchaeota archaeon | reverse complement strand
TCAAGATCAATCAGAATTTCTTCTCTCAGATATTGGAGGCCTGATTCAGTATCTTCATAGATGCTCTTCAACAAAGCTTTGATTCGAAGAAGGTCCTGTTTCGAACGGATATACGACTCGACTACTCTAGTGAGATTAGTCAAGATTCCAATTGTGAAATGCCAAATGATGTCTAACCTCAGAGCCAGAACGGTTTCTTCATCCGTTCGTTGCTGGGTGAAGTCACGTGCTGACGAAATTCCCAATCCACTGAGTGCTCCAGTTTTGACCTGTTCTCGAACTCCAAGAAGTCGGACCATCTCTGGAGGTGGTGGAACACGCATCTTCTTATTGAGTTCTGCAAGGATTTCAACTTCAATTCCGACTAGTTTGTCATGATCCTTAGTGAAAAGATCGATTGTGACCTTCTCGAGCTCAGCACTCCAATAGCCCTTCGACTTCAACAGCCCCTTCACAGGACCATTGAGCAGACGTTCCATTTTTTCCAGTGTCTTCAAAGACCTCTCAAGTTGTTCCAATTCTTCCTTGCTGACCTCTGGTTGTGAAGGATCAGCCACGACCTCTGTTGTCAGGGTCTTCAGACCAGGACCGATGACAGATGAGTCACTAATTCCCTTTCGGCGCAGTTGTGCCTTAATGTCATCAGAACTAACATAGAGGAGGTGAGCTAGTGTTTCGAAGATAGTCTGAGAATCAGCTTCTAGAATCTCAGCAACACGACTGGACACAACACCACCAAGTCTATTCTCATACTCCACAAGAGTTGTGGGAGTATCGAAATCTCCTTCAAGGACCTCAAGTAGAGCAATCCGAATCTCGTGTGCGTTTCTGAGACCCTTGAGGTCGTCTGCACGTTTACAGAATCTAGTGACTGCATCAGTTGCAATAGCAGCCCAATTTACAGGAACAATAGCCTCAAGGAGACGTCCTTTCGCATACTCGACATTTCCAAAGATCTTCTCAATTCCCATTCGAAGTACAGAGGTTTCAGGTACTTCTGCTGGATGGTTTCTCAGGAGCTCTTCTCTAAGAGAGAGAGAACTTTCCTTCAGACCAGAAGCCTTCACATAGAGATCTTTGCGCCATTGATCTCCCCAACCGGTAATTTCAAGGATTAAGTCTATATCGTGGTTGGCTGTGTAATCTCCTGGAATCTGAGTTAGGGAGTCCTTGATGATTTGAATTGCCTTGTCATTAATTTCCGGAGTGGAGGCATCTGAACCAGCTAACGAATCAATCAGACGAATCGTCAACTCACTGGTAATTTTCGCGACATCTATCTCCTCTCTCTGTTTGTCTGCGAAAAGTTGTCGAACCTCGAGCTCGAGCTGTCGCCGCTCCTCATCGCCCAAATCATCTTTCATCTCACTCCCTGCACCAGGTTCTTCAGATGGTGTTAGAAGCCGAATACCTTGATAGCTATGGAGATAAAATGCAGCAAAGAATGAAAATACATCCTCAAGAGGCTGGGTTTCCTTCAATAACTCATGGAATAATCGCCTGTCCCGAGTACTCCTCATGTGAGATGCCAGTGCTTCTCTCAGAAGAATCTCTTTTCCGGCCTCACTCATCTGACGAGTCTTAAGTACCCACGAACTTGCCATCATAATCACCTCAGAAATGTGCTCCCGACTGAAACAGTCAAATCGGTCTCACTTCGTTCATACGTCACTAGATAGAGTAATCCTTCCTGTTTCGGATCACGCAGGTATACACGAGAGATTCTCGGCATAAGGTGTCCTAAACTTCTCACGGTTGAGCTCATGAGATGTTCTACGAATTCATTACCTATGTCTATACCAATTGCAGATGCTGCTCCAATACCCTCTGCTTGAAGTCTCAATACTCGTCTTGCAAAGGTCTCCTTCATGGTTTTCTCTCGTTCTCGGAGATGATCGAGCTTGTTGTGTAAGAGGTCTCGAAGCTCGAGATAATATTTGAGCGCAGGGTCGGGATTTGGTTTTGGAGGAAGAGGTTTTTCCTCTTTTGCAGGGTACTGAGTTCTAATATCATGAATGCTGGATTCGATTGCTGGTGGTTTTGCTGGTTCATCAGGAGGTGGGGTAACAGATCCTGGAAGATAATCCACCGCAGAAGTTGCAACCTTATACTCCTCCATCTTTAGAGTGTAGTCACCGAGGGCACTCTCGTACACTCTCATAGCAGCATCGTATTGCTGGGTCTTTTCTGCTATCAGGGATTCACGCTTCGCATTGTGTGTGCGGATTGTTTCATTCTCCTGCTCAACTACTTGACATTGAGCCTCCCACTCTTGGACTTGTTTCTGATATTCCTCCTCACGCATGTCAGCCTCAAACTTTGCCCGATCCGCCATAGCACTAGGAGTCACGGTCTCACCAACAATCTCATGCACCGAGTTCAAAAGGGTGAGGAGTGCTTGAGGTTGAGTCATTGAGTCATCTATTACACCCTTGAAACTTTCCACCCACTCCATTGCTTCTTTCTTCCACTCATCCGGTCGTTCAGCGGCGCCCTCAACAGCATTGAATAATTCTTGAACAAGGTTCGTCTGTTCTGTGAGCATCTGGTCGATGATGCGACGCACTAACGGTTTCGAGAGAATGGTATCTGCGACATCGGGGATGACATCAGACACAAGGTTCTCGAACTCATCCAGTAAAGACATGAGTGCTTGACCATGATCAGTCAGTGGTCCCTCGCCCTGTGGTACGCTGTACTTCTGAGTGATCTCTCTTCGGGTTATCTCAGCCACATCGGAGAATCCAATCAGGTCCCATACATCGATACCCTTGAACGCATCAATCAGCTTTCGAGTGATTGCATCCATGAGTTCCGTAAAGTCCTGATAACGCGCACCCTCAAACAACTCCTTGGAGAAGGCAGCATTGAGTTGAGCTTGAACCTCTGCATAGAACTTCTCAAAGAGTGTGGTGTCTGTAGGATCCAGGTCGGCGTCTACCGCCTCCTGTCTGAACTCCCTCAGAGCTGTGAAGAAAGCTTTCCGTGCAGAGTTTGTCACCAAGTACTGATTCAGTTCTTTGGAGAAGTAATGACTGACCCTTGTCGCATAAGCTATCGAGTACCGAAGTGTGCTCTTCAATTCCCAGGCACGAATATCCCCAGGACCAGTTATCTCTCGTGCTACAGAGTTCATCATACGCTCGGTAAGTTCGACTGCGAGCTGTTTCTTGATACCGGTGAGGTCATCTTTTGTAGACACGTCCTCGAGCAGAGCTGATTTGTGTTTTTCAATTGTAAGTATCTTTCCGGAACTGACATGCTGTTCGACAATGTGTTCAAGTGAATTCACAGTGGCATCTAGTAATTTCACAAACTCATCGATTCGGGGCTTCAAAGAATCAATATCTGAGAGGGTCACTTCACTCTGTCCCAAGAAGTCCTCGAGTGCATTGATGACTCCCTCAACAACCTCAGCCTCTTCCGTTGCATATGCATAGTAGTTTAACTCGTTGAGAACGTCCTGCCCGGTCTCAGGGATTACCTTCGTGAGTGTTTCTATCGCACTGGGAGAAAGAATCCTATGTTTGAAATGTTCAACAAGCTTCTCATCAGAAGCAGACGGAAGGCTGAACTCCAGACTCTTTCTTTCCGCGACCTTCATTCCTGGAGGAAGCAGAGTGAAATCGTCAAAGACCGTCATCTTTGCAACAACATCTACATCAATGTGGTCAGGCTTTACTTGCAGAGAGTCCCAAGACCCCTGAAATCTCCTGTCAATCATGTCTACGAATAGGACACTGTTCAAACGGTCAGCAAAGTCTCGGAGTACCGCGAGACCCTCGAGCTCATAGTTCAACTCATTGTTGATGACTGCGCTCTCGACATCTGCAATCTTCTTTGATAGGATCTTCATGTATTGGTCAATCTTGAAAGGGTCGACGACACCCTTCTCCCAACTCAGGACACACACGTGAGAACCTACCCCACCATCACGACCTCCAGCTACAACAAGCTGTTCAGGCAACACTCCCGGACCGGGAGTTCGGTCAAGGTCCCACTCTATGGAGAGTAGCTCTAAACCTTCTGAAGACATCAGGGTATCACGAACTGAAAAGATCAGGGGAGCTATATTCATAGAAACGGTCTCTGAATGTTGCTCAAGCATGCTTCCTGTTCCAATGGCACTTCCGATTGGATAACCCAATCCTGTGGATGTTCCTAAGACAGATGCAGATGCCATCCGAATAGCTTCAACCGTACTGGGAGTCTGTACATCTCTGCGATCACTCATGGTCAATCAATCCTCACATCATCTTGAGGTCCCGAGACGTACTACATCGAAAACGCAATCTTTTGAATCTAGCTTGCTTATCCTTCCCCAATCCTAGTCCAGACACCCTTGCCTAGGTCTCTTAACAGACCGGCTTCTTTGAGACCAAGCAATGTAACATGCACAGTTGTGGTCAATAGTGCCTCCAGACTCTGGGGTATTGGTACACTCCTAGCTTGGCGAATGTCAAATACGAGCTGCTCGACATCAGCCTCTCCTCGCGCCCCAATGTATGTGAGGATGATGTCCTGAAGGTGAACTACACCATCTCTGACTGATTCGAACTGAAGTTTAGCATCACCATAGATATGCGGGGAGTCATGAGAGGGGAGGACATGTTCTGCGCCAAGTTTCGAAAGTGTTTCAAGTGCGGATAGTTTCGCAATGATGCTTCCGCTAGTATCAACATAGAACTTGCGGGGTTCATTTGGAAAATTGTTCACTTCATCACCAGTGAAGAGTGCTTTTCGCGAAGTGTCGTAAAAGACACAGTGTCCAGCCGAGTGTCCTCCGGTGTGAATCACTTTGATAGCGGATTCACCGACCTCTATGGTTTGACCATGTTTTAGGTACTGGTCAGGCTCTACACCACGATAGTTGACTCGCAAAGGACCTTTGTCCAGCTTCATTGAGAACCTCTGCGCCCGATCAAGGATGAGGCGCTTGTTGAGAAAATCCCCGGGTTTGATTAGAATCTCAGCATCCCCTTCGTGAATCATGATGGGCGCATCAGTTGCTTTCTTGAATCGACCTGCTCCTCCCACGTGATCGGGGTGCCCGTGTGTGCAGGCTATGCCAACGATGTCTGTCTTTGGGTCAAGACCAAGATTCTTGATCGACTTTTCAAGCCTGTCTCCGGGATCTCCCGCGGTGCCAGGATCTATGACAAGGACTTGACCCTCATCAATAATGAGGTAGCTAGCAATGAACCCAAACTCTCCTGCAAACTTGCCGCGAACCGCATGTATACCGGGGATGATTTCTGTCGATGCCATCTCAGTTTCACTGACTCCCTTCAATGCTTATGACCATATCGACGGTGAGTGAACCTTATCAAGAGGAGTCATGAAAATAGCCTCAATGAAAGGAGCATATGTCCTGATCATTGAAATTGAACAACCAGTCAGTGTTGAGATTAAGTCGTTAGGAGAGGTCATGTTTGAGTCTGGCACATGGGTCTATGTCGGATCAGCCATGGGGACTGGTTCAACCAATCTAGAGAACAGACTCAAGCGGCACTTCAGGTCAGAGAAGACAGTTTATTGGCATATTGACCATCTTCTCAACAAAGAAGTGGAACTTCGAAAGGCTTACTGGACTGAGAGCCCCACACATGCTGAGTGCAATATCGCCCAGCAATTGGAATCGGGAGGATTGTTCATGACTGGACCGAAGAGGTTTGGATCTTCCGACTGTACGCATGGATGTGAAGCCCATATCTTCAGGTACAATTCCAACACTGGGATTGATGAAACAATCGAGTCAGCGTTCGTAGACCAAGGTTTCAGACCATCGATGACTACTGATGGGCTCCTTTGATACAAGTTTCTTGAGCAGTAAGGGTTAAATGCGCCCACAGGTCAACCTACACATTACGGAGGAAATTCAGCATGCCTGATTGGAGGAGCATTTTCCAAGACCTGAAAACAACGGGACAGACATTCACTGTGTATCTGAGATATACTCAGCGAGATACTCTCGCAAAGATTCCTAACGTGAAGGTCCAAGAAATCTTTGACGATTACGTACGACTCGAGAACCCTAGCGGATACGGAGTCCTAGGATTCGACGACATTCTCTACATTTCGATTCCCCGTCAGAGAATGGGAATCACAAATGAATAGGTCCCGTACGGCCAAGGTTTAATTGGCAACAAAATCTCTCATACTTGTCTAGACCAGATTATTGGTTGGTGTGATTATAGTGTCATCCATAGTGTACATCCCAATCGAGAACGAACGTGTTTTGAGCCAACATCAGGAATATATCGTGACCAACTATCGACTGATTCAGTATGATCGCGGCTCGAGAAACAGTGCAAGTATACCGCTTCACATCATTAAGGAATACAAGTTGACACCAAACTCTGCTATGTACAAGGTTTCAAACGGAATTGTCAACGTAGTAGGAGCAATGCCTAGAAGAGAGGAAATGCGAGCCGCCTTAGGCCTCAGAGAGTTTGATAATCTCAATGTTGGAGCACAGCGGAAGATATGCGAGGTTAGTGGTGTACCCTTCATCCATCCAGATCATCCCTACAATAGATGGATATCGATTGGATACCACAAGAATTTCTCAAGACACTTCTATCAGACTTTTGCATGGTTAAGAGGAGAAGAAATCTTCACCTACTACCCAGACAGCTTCATTCTAACGAACTACCGACTTTATCAATACGATATGGGAAAAAGAAAGGTGTACATGTTCCCCCTCCATATGGTTGAAACCTTTGAGTCTAGGAGGGACAGACTAAAGATCAAAGCCACCAGTGGAAAGTTTGAGATGAAAGGTCGTGTTCCAAGGCAGGACCATATGGTTGGCATGTGGCAAACCAGAGCTTGGGACAAATTACCTAAGGAACATCTTGACTGGCTCATCAGACCTTTCAGCTATATCACGCCTCATCATCCACTTTCGCAGTATGTTGTCAGAGATTCAGCAACAGTGGTTCCTACTCCTGTAGCAACTGAAACCACACAGGAAGTGACCACAACTGCAGACAATGGTGGTGCAGGTACTGTCTTCGTTAAGCCAGTTATCGCCAACAGATGTTCGAACTGTTCAGCTCCAATGTCATGGGAGCAAATAGACTGGACTGGTCCAGATCAATACGCTTGTCCATCTTGTGGCACACCTCACCGTGTCGAATACCAAAGGATGTAATCTGTCTAGGAGTGGGCTTTGGTCCACTCTAGTGACAGTCGTTTGATTGTCTTTTCAGTGGGTAATCCTGTTTCTATATCCCAACCTCTGAGCCGATAGTAGTCGTCAAGCATGGGTTCCAAGTTTACAGTCTGTCCTTTTCCAGGACCTTCTGGCATTGGTTCCTTGGTAAACCTGTCTGGCAGATTGTCATCCTTTCGGGAGATTCCCTCTCTATTGTTGAAGAGTCGCTTCAGGGTGACCTGTCTCTCTGCAATCTCAGTTAGGTTTTCGATCTTCCCAAAATGTTTCTCACCAGTCGCAAGCGGGAGTATTGTGGCAAAGTCTTCCATCCAGAAGATTGGAGGCCATGACACCGAATACCAGCAGACAATCAGGGTGTCACGAATACAATAGGTATTCTCACTCTCCACAACAGCTACAGCCTTGTGTTTCTCTGTATATGGATCAATAATCTCTGGAAGTTTGTCAGCTCCCCATCTCTTCCTAGCCACATCCTCATACCCAAGTTGGTCAACGACGACGAGACTACGTAGGTGGTCAGCACCCCGTGCACCTGTTGCATGGCCCAAGCCTATGCTTCTGTGGGTTCGACCGTCTTGGCCAGAAACCTCCATTCCCTTAACATGCAGAGCGAACTTCTCAGAACCTTTTCCAATGAAATCAGCAGCTCTTTTGCTTCCTTCTGCTAAGACGTCTCCGAAACCCTCTCGTCGAGCCATCATTTCAAGTAGGTTGATTATCTGCTCTCTATCGCCCCAATCCAGCTTCATTCCACCAGTGTCTTTCTCATCGATGAGACCGTTCTCGAAAGCCTCAATTGCATACCCTATTGTTGCACCAGCAGATATGATGTCCATTCCGAGTCTGTTGCACACCTGGTTCGCCTTGAGTGTAGTTGCAAAATCATCAACACCGAGGGCACTTCCGAATGCCATGAGACCCTCATACTCAGGCCCCTCCTCAAGTGTCCCTGAAAAAGGTCCATCTTTGATGTAGTTCATTTTCTTACAACCAAGACTGCATCCAAAACAGGCTCGATCTGAAACTGTGAACCTTGGACGGATGAAATCTCCAGTCAGTTTGTCATATCCATCGAACACACCTGTCCGATGGTTGTACGTCGGGAGTTCACCGATTTCTTGCTTGACAGCAGTTAGTACCCAGGTGCCCCACTTACTCATCTCCTTGGCCTGTGGGTTGTTTCGAACTCGGTTGTGGGCTTTCTTCGCGAAATCAACGAAACCCTCATGGTCGTGGACCTCAACAGCTCCGTGTCCTCTTATTGCGACAGCCTTCACGTTCTTTGAACCGAGGACTGCACCCATCCCAGTACGACCTGCCGCTCGAGCATGATTCACCATGACACTCGAGAACCTGACAAGATTCTCTCCAGCAGGTCCAATTGCAGCCACCTGAATGTCTGGGTCGTTGTGATCTTTCTTGATAGTCATAGTAGCCTCATCGGTCGTCATTCCCCAGAGCTTGCTCGCATCTCGAATCTGTAGGTCTGAGTCATTGATGTGAATGTAGACTGGTTTCTCTGCTTTTCCTTCTATCACGAGCATGTCGTATCCTGCATACTTCAGCTCAGCTCCGAGAAACCCGCCGACGTGACTCTCTCCCCAAATCCCGGTGAGTGGAGCTTTAGAAATTAGAACCGTCCTTCCGCTCATGGGCCATAGTGTTCCAGTAATTGGACCGGTGGCAATGAGGAGTTTGTTAGCGTCACTCAGTGGTTCGGTCTTCGCGGGTACCTCTTCATACAACAACCTTGCACCAAAGCCATCACCGCCAATGAAGGGTTTGATCCATTCTTTTGGAAGTGGGTCCTCAATGAACCTGTTCTCTGAGAGGTTGACACGTAGGATCTTACCCTTGTAACCACTCGGACCCAAATCATTCAGCTCCGGTTCCCTCTGCGGTTCGACCAATTTCCTTGAGATACTCTGAAATCTTGCTGTGACGATCCAGTGAGGAAGCAACTGCAACATCAGAATAGATGATTGCACCCGTTGGACAGACTTCAGCACACTGTGGCTCTCCGCCGCAGTGATCACACTTGATGATCCGCATTCGGTCAGTGTCTAATACAATGACTCCGTTGACACATGCTCCAACGCATGATTTACAGAGGATACACTTGTCCTCTTCAAGGAAAGTCATCTTGGTTACTGGGTCACGGCGCATTGCAAAAGTGGGACATATGTCTACACAGGGAGCAGTCTCACAAGGACCACAGACATTAGGTAAATCCAGACCAAGGTCATCATACTTTACAATCTTCAGTCGAGCCAGACTTGGTTGAAAACGGCCTTCGTGTTTTGCAGTACAAGCCAGCTCGCATATCCGACAGCCAGTGCATTTAGTGAAATCAACTATCAATTGTGATGGCAGTCAAACCACCTCGAGGCATAGTGATTCTTGCACATCTACTCTAAAATGCTTCGGGCCGCTGAACGGTTTATTAGGAGTCAAGTAATACGACCGATTAGGTTGAATTATCATGTCAGAAGATGAAATTGTAGAAGCTGACAAAGGGAAGAAAGGAAAGAAGAAGGCGGATTACGCTGAGGTCGAGTTCGAAATAGGCAACATTGAGTTCGAAGCAAAGGGACGAAGTGTTGTTGTCGAGAGAATGTTCCGACTCCTCCTAGAAAAGATAGAAGATGGAAAACTCGTCGCTGAGTTCAAGTTACAAAGTGAGGACGAAGAAGACGAGGAGGAGGAGGAAAAGGAAGAAGAGAAAGAAGAATCCGTTGAAGAAAAGGAAGAGGAACTTCCTCCACCTGCTGAAGAGATCTTCGAAGAAGCTTCACCATCACTTGATCCTCCACCTGCCTGGGATACTCTTGACGAGAAGGAACCAGAGGTTTCTGAAGTCGAAAGAGAAGAGCTTGGCGTTGAATAGACCCTTAATCGATTGGTACAACCCAGCCGTGAGGATCCTCCAGCTCGCCAGACTGGATACCAATTAGTTCATCAAAGAGTCGTTGAGTGAGCTCTCCAATTGTGCCATTAGCAATCTCATAGGGTGTATCTTTGTACCAGAGTGAGCCGACAGGAGCGATTATCGCGGCGGTCCCACATCCAAAAATTTCCTTCACCTTCCCAGATCGAATTCCCTCAATGACCTCATCTATAGAGATCATCCGTTCATTTACATTCATGCCGTAGTCTTTGATAAGTGTCAGAACAGAGTCCCGTGTAATGCCTTGAAGAATGGTTCCTGAAAGTGGAGGTGTTGCAACCTCATCATCGAATCTGACCGCTATATTCATGGTTCCGACCTCTTCCAGAAATCGATTTTCTAACGCATCTAGCCAGAGAACCTGAGAATAACCCACTTTTGAAGCGTCAGTACCTGCCAGTAGGCTTGCGGCATAGTTACCACTTGCCTTTGCTGCACCGGTTCCACCTCTTACCGCACGGACATACTTGTCACTCACATATATCTTGACAGGACTGAAGCCCTCTCTGAAGTAGGGACCGACAGGACCCAGAATGACATAATAGAGATACTCAGAAGATGGTTTCACTCCGAGCTTCGATTCGGTCCCTATCATGGTGGGACGAATGTATAGGGAGCTTCCTGCAACATCAGGGACCCAACTCCGCTCAATCTTCAAGAGCTCCTTCAAAGAGTCTAGAGCAAACCCGGGATCGATTGAGGGCATCACCATTCGCTTTGCAGACTCGTTGAACCTCTCAAAGTTCCTCTCTGGTCTGAATAGGAGTACTCTGTCACCTCTACAGTAGGCTTTCATTCCCTCGAAGATTCCCTGAGCATAGTGTAAGCACATTGCAGCAGGAC
>DXJI01000009.1 GCA_019057595.1 Candidatus Thorarchaeota archaeon | reverse complement strand
TTATAGCATATTGACATCAGGAGGTTCTAGACCCAACTGTCTAATCAAACCTATCAAGAATCCACGGTGGTGGGTTTCAAGAGTTGTCACGTGAAGCAGAGCCTTAGCCACGGTAAAACTGATTGTCTGACCACCTGATTTTACACTTCTGACATGATGGAGTTGGTCTTCCGTAAGGGTTCTGATGAATTCCTCTGTTTCACCAGAAACTCTCAACCATGCATCTTCGATGCTTGAAACATCCTGAAAATCCTCTGGCTTGCTCATGTGGTATTTGGTTTCTTTTAGAAATGCTATCCAGAAATCCTCTGCGTTCATGATATGGATCAAGATATCCCGTACGGAGCCTTTCCCCGCACCTGTCGGTTTGAAGAACTCTTTCGAATCAAGCTGTTCCAGTATCTGAAACAAGGGTTGTCTGCATACCTGATTGTGATTACTCAGCATCTCGATGATGGTCATCATGATTCACTAGATATATCGTACTCCCTTATCTGAATCACGATGTAGGAGCAAGAAAAGAAAGTGGCGCCCCCGCCGGGATTTGAACCCGGATCTCAAGAGGTCTGCTTCAAGCATCAATCTGCTTGGATTGACAGTCTTGAATGCTAACCGGACTACACTACAGGGGCATCAAGTGCGCTCGACTCGCGATTTTCTATTAAAGTTGTCGGACTGACTTACTCCAAATCCATCAACCAGTCATTATTGAATATCCCTTTCTCATTAAATCCCAATAATTCTCAGAATCACTATCTTTTACGAGTAGGGCAACCTTGTCTTTCTGTGGTCCTATCCAGTCAAAGGAACTCTCCATGGTCCAATCCCAATCCAGGCTGTGGATGATCTCTTTGTTCGTTGCCCAGGAAACCACTTCAACTGTACGAAGGTAGTTCTCCAAGTCCTCTCTGATTAGTGGAGACACAACATCGTTTTTCAAAGCATCAGCACTGAACAACATATGCGTACAAATCTCATGCGACACCATTGTTGCGATTCGCAGAGGATCTACATGAGCATAGAATCCATCTCTCTCAGCTAACAAGGACGTTCCCATTGTAGTCATTGCATCTATCAGTTCAACCTGAAACAATGGATATACAAACTCAATTCCAGTCTTTTCTTCCCACCAGCTAATCCAGTCAAAATCGTTGAGAAAATCTTCTAGGAGCCGCTTTTGCACCGACTCGAGGGACGGTCTGATAACCTTCCATCTCTCTCTATACAAGCGATTATAGATGTCCTCAACAATGCCTGAATACGCACTCAGTAATTTTGACCATGTTTCAGTAGGTTCTCCATCAAATCCCAAATACATCTTGAAATCAGACATTGGAATGTACCTTTCAATAAGAGCAGCTTTCTCTGAGTGTCTGTGAATGACTGATTTAGCATTTTGACTACTCAAAAGATCAATCACTTCTAGAAGTGAATCAAGAGAATCTTCAGCAAGGTATGCAGGAATCTGATACAATAGAGCAAACCATGTTGAAGAGCTTACACCCTCCAGTTTCGAGAAAGCATCTGAGAAGAGATCCTTGTGATCCTGTGAAATCCAAGAAGAATACTCATCTCGATATGGAGGATGAGCCATTTTATGAAACCCACCGGCTTCCAGTCCTACTAAAGTAAATTGTAAGATGTTTGGAACAAGATTAGACTCAACAATTATGGGCTTGTTCATAGGGGTTCACGGATATTTGCACCAAATTTCTCTTGTGGTTCACATTCGAATCAATAACTGAGTAAGTTTATTACTGTCAAAGGTCTATACTAACGTGGCTCACTTAGCCAAGCCGTCCCTAGATGTCATGCCATTTGTCGTTTTATCGCAATCCTTTTATTGCTACGGAATTCCCCGTCCTTTGCTCAGACAGAACTGCTTCCCATTCATGCATGGTCGTATGTTGCGTCCACTGGACTAATTGTAATACACGATGATGTCATAGACGATGGGGCAACTATGGTCAAAACTTGACTTTAGGGCTCGTGGCGCAGACAGGTAGCGCAGCAGGCTTTTAACCTGATGGCCGCGGGTTCGAATCCCGCCGAGCCCGCCATTGCATGCGGCTCGGAGTAGATCTGTAAGGGCAAAACAAACGGGGCGGCTATTGCAGCAGTTGGTGAGCTCGGATTTTCTGGGTTTCCATGCGTTGGGAAGCGTGTATGCATAGCAGTAGTTCCCCGTCCTTCGCATTCACGATGTGATTACATGGCAAAGGCAAAGGGGACAAACGAACGGGAAAAGTACTGGCCAGTGATAGAGTCATTCTTCGATCAGTATGGATTAGTAGGTCAGCATCTTGACTCGTTTAACCGGTTTATCAGAGAAGAGCTCCAGTTTGTAGTAGACAGTGTTGGCAAGCTCACGCCGAAGATAGAAGGCTATGTTGTGGAACTGGGTGACATCCACATCGATGAGCCATCTATTCGAGAGGCTGACGGTAGCGAACACAAGCTCTACCCAAATGAAGCTAGAATTAGAAACCTCACGTATGCAAGCAAGATACACCTCGACATGACCCCTGTCCGAAAGGAAGGATCAGTTTCGACACGGCTTGAGACCATGAGGATATACATTGGTGACTTACCCATCATGCTCAGAAGTGAAAAGTGTCATCTCTTTGGACTATCAGATGATGACCTCATCATTCATGGAGAAGATCCTAAAGATCCTGGTGGTTACTTCATCATCAATGGTTCAGAGCGTGTTCTTGTTACACAGGAAGATTTGGCGCCGAACAGGATTTTGATTGAGGAGGCAAGTAAGAGCTCCAGCTTTACCCACGTTGCTAAGGTGTTCTCGACCTCCCGTGGATTCAGGGCGCCAGTGACAATCGAGAGAAAGCGAACTGGCGAGCTAAGAGTTTCATTCCCATCTGTGCCCGGAAAGATTCCGCTCGCTATTCTTCTAAAGGCTCTTGGCCTTGAGTCTGACAGAGAGATTGTTGACGTTATCTCAGATGATGACGAGATTCGCAATGAACTGATTGTGACAATCGAACAATCAGCCCCGATTAACGCAACCCGTGAAGAGGAAGAGGGTTCTACCCGCACCAACGCATTGGACTTCATTGGAAAACGAGTGGCTGTAGGTCAGACAAAGGAGTACAGACTCGCACGTGCAGAAAAGGTTCTTGACCGCTATCTTCTCCCACATATTGGAACAGAAGACGACACTCGCCTCCAGAAGTCTTACTATCTGGGCCAGATGGTAGAACGTCTTCTCGAGTTGGTTCTCAGCAAGCGATCACCTGACGACAAGGACCACTATGCAAACAAACGTCTGAAACTCTCAGGAGACCTTCTGATGTCACTGTTCCGAGTGGCCCTCTATTCACTTACCCGTGATATCAAGTACCAGCTAGAGCGCACTGCTGTCCGTGGTCGTAAACCCAACATCAGAACTGCAGTGAGAGCAGATGTAATCACACAGAGACTAAAGCATGCTTTAGCCACAGGCAACTGGGTCGGTGGTAAGGCAGGCGTATCACAACTACTCGATAGGACCAACTACGTTTCTTCACTGTCACACCTCAGAAGGGTTGTTTCGCCCCTCTCGCGCTCACAACCACACTTCGAGGCACGAGACCTTCATTCGACTCACTGGGGCAAGATCTGTCCCAACGAAACACCAGAAGGGCCCAACTGCGGTCTTGTGAAGAACCTCGCAATGATGGCATACATCTCTGTTGGCACCGAAGAGGACACAGTTGAGCGAGCCCTGCTCAAGGGTGAAGTTGAACCGATTGAGAAGCTTCTAGGAAAACGCGGTTCAAAGTGGGCCGATGTCTTCCTGAATGGTCGACTTGTTGGAGTCCATCCTGCTCCGCAGGTATTGGTCAAGACAATGCGACAGAAGCGGCGTGCTGGTGAGATTGACCATCAGACAAACATTGCGTATTATGAAGATACACACGAGGTACAAGTCAACTGCGACGCAGGACGTGTACGGAGACCGGTCATTGTCGTTGAGAACGGAAAGAGCCGCCTCACTGATGAACATCTTCGAATGATACAGGACACAGAGTGGGGATTCTTGGATCTCCTAAGAAATGGAAATGTAGAGTTCATTGACGCTGAGGAAGAAGAAAACACGCTGATTGCGATGTATCCTGATGAAATTCTTCCAAACAGTACCCACATGGAGATAGTGCCTTCCACTATACTGGGTATCTCAGCAGCACTGATTCCATTCCCAGAGAGGAACCAATCACCACGTAATGTGTACATGGCAGGTATGGCAAAACAATCAGTGGGAGTTCCAGCTTCCAATTTCAGATACCGTGCCGATACCCGTTCACACTTCTTCCACTACCCACAGATTCCACTGGTCAAGACCCGTGCTATGGACTCGATTGGCTATGAGGATCGTCCAGCAGGACAGAACTTCGTTGTAGCCATTCTTTCATTTGAAGGGTATAACATAGAAGACGCACTCATCATGAACAAGGCCTCTATTGAACGAGGTCTGGGAAGAAGTACCTTCGCAAGAGTGTACGAGAGCGAAGAGAGAAAGTATCCCGGTGGACAGGAGGACCGGTTCGAGATTCCCGACCGCAGTGTGAGAGGATACAGAGCCTCAGAATCATACAGAAACCTTGGAGAAGATGGTATCATCGAAACAGAGGTCGAGGTGCTAGGCGGTGACGTACTAATCGGCAGGACCTCTCCACCAAGATTCTTGGAGGAATACTCTGAGTTCGAGATCGCCTCACCAAACCGTCGTGAAACATCTGTGGCAGTCCGTCACGGAGAAGCAGGTGTTGTCGACAGCGTCATCTTGACAGAAACCATTGATGGTAATCGTCTAGTGAAGGTGAAAGTCCGAGACCTCAGGATTCCTGAGCTCGGTGACAAATACGCATCACGTCACGGACAGAAGGGAGTCATTGGATACATTGTACCCCAACAGGACCTCCCATTCACTGAGGATGGAGTCGTTCCCGACCTTCTTGTCAATCCTCATGCCATTCCAAGCAGAATGACCATTGGTCAGATCTTGGAGATGGTAGCTGGTAAAGCAGCATGCATGGTGGGCAAACAACAAGATGCCACACCATTCTGTGGTGTTACAGAAGAGGAACTTTTCGAGATACTGAAGAAGCATGGACTGAAGCATAACGGTCGCGAGACCATGTACTCTGGAATCACAGGTGAGAGGCTCAAGGTCGACATCTTCATGGGTGTCATCTTCTACCAGAAGCTCCACCACATGGTCGCAGACAAGATACACGCCCGAGCTAGAGGTCCAGTCCAGATTCTGACACGTCAACCCACTGAGGGACGTGCCAGAGAGGGAGGACTCCGGTTTGGAGAGATGGAGCGTGATGTACTGATTGGTCACGGTGCAGCGATTCTTCTCAAAGGAAGACTTCTGGATGAGTCAGACAAGAGCAACATGCTGGTCTGCGAAGAGTGCGGTCTGATTGGAGTCTACGACCGTAACAAGGACCAGTACTACTGTCCAATATGCGGCACAAATGCCAAGATCAGTAGTGTTGTGGTGTCCTATGCTTTCAAACTACTAATACAAGAAATGATGTCACTCGGTCTGGCCACCAGGCTACGATTGAAGGAGATGATCTAGATGATATCGGGATTGACAACCAAGAAGATTGACTCAATCGAGTTCGGACTACTGTCCCCAGAGGACATCAGAAAGATGTCTGTTGCTCAGATTGTCGTAGCTGACACTTACGACGAAGACGGTTATCCAATTGATAGCGGTATCATGGATCCAAAGCTTGGTGTGATCGACCCTGGTCAGCGTTGTAGAACTTGTGGTAACCGAGTTGGCAACTGCCCAGGACACTTTGGTCATATTGAACTCGCTCGCCCAATCATGCATGAGGGTTATGCGAAGGTCATTCACAAGGTCCTTCGAGCCATATGCAGAGGATGCAATAGAATACTCTTGTCAGACGAGGAGATTGATCACTATCAGCGGCTCTTCAAGAGATACCCCGAAATTGGACAGAAGACTGCAAACCTGTCAAACGAGATCTTGAAGAGGGCTGCAAAGGCCAAGAAATGTCCTCATTGTGAAGAGGAGCAACTCAAACTGAAACTGGAGAAACCTACCTCCATCTATGAGGTAGGCGAAGCAGGCTCAGTCCGACTCACTCCCATTGACATCAGAGCACGCTTGGAGAACATCGAAGATGATGACTACCGCCTTCTGGGCATTAATCCAGAGGCAGCTCGACTCGAGTGGTCCATACTCACAGTTCTCGCAGTGCCACCAGTGACTGTCCGCCCATCAATTACGCTTGAATCCGGTGTCAGGAGCGAAGATGACCTGAGTCACAAGCTCATTGACATCATTCGTATCAATCAGAGACTTCGTGAGAACCTGGATGCAGGTGCACCTCAGCTCATCGTTGAGGACCTGTGGGAGCTGTTACAGTATCATTGTACGACCTATTTCGACAATGGTGTGAGTGGAATCCCACCAGCACGGCACCGATCCGGTCGTGCCCTCAGGACACTCGCTCAACGACTGAAAGGGAAAGAGGGTCGTTTCCGATCAAACCTTTCAGGAAAACGAGTCGACTTCTCAGCACGTACTGTGATTTCGCCTGACCCCAACCTGAGCATGAACGAGGTCGGTGTACCGGAACAGATCGCCAGAATCCTTACCATTCCACAACGAGTGACCGAATGGAACCTAGAAGAAATGAAAGACCTCGTCATTCGTGGTCCTGACATACACCCCGGATGTAACTATCTCATCCGTACAGATGGTCGTCGTGTGGACCTACGGTTCGTAAAAGAGAGGTCAGTAATTGCTGATACTATTGAGCCTGGTTTCATCGTCGAACGTCACCTGAACTCAGGAGACATTGTTCTATTCAACAGACAACCATCACTGCACAGGATGTCTATCATGGCACACGAGGTGCGGGTGATGCCCTACAGGACTTTCAGACTCTCACTCTACGTTTGCCCGCCATACAACGCGGATTTTGACGGTGACGAGATGAATCTTCATGTACCACAGTCCGAGGAGTCACGAGCTGAGGCTCGAGTTCTGATGCGGGTACAGGAACAGATTCTCTCACCTCGATATGGTGGTCCAATCATTGGAGCACTGCAGGATTACATCTCGGCTGCGTTCCTCTTGACAAGGAAGTCCAGTCTTTATACACTGAACCAAGTCAACCAACTCTTGGCCACTGCAAACTTTGAGGGTACACCTCCAGATCCAGCAATCATTGCTCCAGTCCCGCTATGGACTGGAAAGCAGATCTTCAGCATGTTCATCCCTGAGGGAATCAACATCTCGTTCAAGGCGAACATCTGCAGGAAATGTCAGACCTGTAAGAGAGAGGACTGTGAGTTTGATTCTTATGTAGTTGTACGGGATGGGAACCTAGAATTTGGTGTGGTTGATGAGAAAGCGTTTGGTGCTGGCGAACCAGACTCTCTTTTCCACCGAATCATCAAGGAGAAGGGACCGACCACAGCAAGAATATTCCTGGACTCCGTTGGAAGACTCCTCGTCCGACTCATCACTGACAGAGGATTCTCCATGGGACTCAATGATGTTACACTACCTCGACCAGCCTCTCAACGAATCAAACGGATTCTTGATGATGCAGACGCAAAGGTAAACCAACTCATTGAAACCTACAAACGAGGGGAACTTGATCCCAACCCAGGTCAGACCCTACTGGAAACCCTTGAACAGAGAATTATGGCCACTTTGGCTGAGGCACGAGACTCAGCTGGTGAAGTGGCAGGTGAGCATCTGGGTCTTGAAAACTCAGCGGTCATCATGGCTCAGACTGGAGCCCGTGGTTCAAGACTGAACCTCTCACAGATGGCTGCAGTCGTAGGACAGCAGGCGGTCAGAGGAGAACGTATCCACAGGGGTTATGTTGGTCGTACACTCCCACACTTTGAGAGGGGTGACCTTGGTGCACGAGCACGAGGGTTTGTCACTTCCAGCTACAAGAGTGGACTCGATCCTATAGAATACTGGTTCCACGCAGCAGGAGGCCGCGAAGGTCTCGTAGACACAGCTGTGCGAACCTCAACATCCGGATACATGCAGAGGCGTCTCATGACAGCCCTACAGGACCTCAAAGTAGAGAGTGATGGAACGGTCAGAACCGCACCGGGACGAATAGTCCAATTCCGTTTCGGTGATGATGGTGTCGACCCGAGCAAGTCGGACCATGGACGCTCTGTCAACATCGATATTGCGATTGAGAAGGTCCTTGGCAAACCAAGGATGAATTAGAGGAGGTCTAGACAGTGTCAAAGAAGACAACCAAGAAGAGCACCGCAACCAAGAAGAAAACAGATGCAAAGAAACCCGCGGCCAAGAAGAAACCGGCAACTAAGAAGGCAACCACTAAGAAAGCTCCGACAAAGAAGACTACTACTGCTGCAAAGAAACCAGCAGCAAAGAAGTCAGTAGCTAAGGAACCTGCAGTCAGTGCCGCCATTGTCAAGCACATGGAGAAACGCTTCGATAAGATGCGGGAAGAACGTAGGCTCCCTCCAAGCGTTATGGAAGAGCTTGTTACAAAGTTGAGTAGTCTAGACATCACTAAGAAGGAGTTCGACTCTATCTGTGACAACGTTGTAGAGTCCTATGAGAGGTCTCTCGTAGAGCCTGGTGAAGCAGTGGGCACAGTTGCAGCCCAGAGTATCGGAGAGCCAGGTACACAGATGACCCTTCGAACATTCCACTATGCGGGTGTTGCAGAACTCAGCGTCACACAGGGTCTTCCCAGACTTATCGAGATTGTTGACGCCAGGAACAATCCAAGCACTCCTACCATGAAAATCCATCTGGTCGAGAAATATACCAAAGAACGTAATGTGGCGAAGGATATTGCAAGAAACATAGAGATGGTTTTGGTCGAGAGTGTTGCAAGCAATGTATCAATAGATTTACTCAGACAAGCCATTGACATACGATTTGACCCTGAACTGATGGAGGATAAGGGTCTCACAGTTGAGGCCATTGCTGAAGCAATACAGGCAAAGATCAAAGCTAAGGGTGAGGTAGAGGCTGCAGACAATACAATCTTTGTATACCCTGCAAACGAAACTCTGGCTGACCTACAACGCCTGAGCGAGAAGATACGTGAAGTACGTGTCAAGGGAATCAACAATGTCACACATGTCGTAATCAGAAAGGAATCAGACGCTTACGTCCTCTACACTGAGGGATCAAACCTTGAGGATGCCTTAGAGATTGAAGGAGTTAATCCTCACAAGATCTACACAAACAACCTTCGAGAGATCTTTCAGGTGCTCGGAATCGAAGCCACAAGAAACGCTATCATCCAGGAGGCCATGAGTGTGCTCAATGAGCAGGGCATGGATGTTGACGTGAGACACATAATTCTCGTGGCTGACATGATGACTGCTGATGGTACAATCCGTCAGATTGGTCGACATGGAATCTCCGGATCAAAGAACAGCGCTCTGGCAAGGGCCGCCTTCGAGGTCACAATCAAACACCTTCTTGGTGCGGGTATCGCTGGAACACGAGACCCCCTCAGAGGGATAACGGAGAACGTCATCCTGGGCCAACTCATACCGCTTGGAACAGGGGCCATTGATCTTCTCATGAACCCACAGTTCACATCTACCAAGAAGAAGAAGAAAAAATAGGACTAAGACGGAAACGTTAAAACTGAAAGCCATTTGACGCAACCCGTTCGGTTCTGTCCACAAATCACATACGAGGTCATACAATGAGCCTGAATCAACCAATAGCAAGTGCCGTAAACACAGGTCAGTGTGAAATAGGCGCAAAGTCTTCAATTGATGCAATCAAGAATGGTGCAGCACAACTTGTAGTGGTTGCTGCAAACTGTCCGAAAGACGACTATGAAGACATCACAAGATTTGCAAAACTATCAGAAATCAAAGTACACAGATTTGAAGGCACTTCTTGGGATCTAGGTGAAACTGTAGGCAAACCGTTCATGGTTTCAGCCATAGCGATCATTAAGCCTGGAGACTCCAAGATTCTGAAGATGGTCTGAGGCGATTCTTTTTGGCCCGAGTTAAACTCTCAATGGATGACATGGCGCTCATCGCCAAGTTCGAGCAGATTACAGGTGCTGCAGCGATTGATGTAATCCGTGATGACGAAGGAGAGAGAATAATTATAGTAGTGCGACCCAAGCAGCTAGGTAAGGCCATAGGTCGCGGTGGGGTCAATGTGAAGGCTGCATCCGATGCCTTTGGAAGGGCTGTAGATGTTGTAGAGATTGCAGACACTCCCGAAGCTTTTGTCAAGAGTGCTCTAGCTCCAGCCAGGGTCGAAGAGGTAAAAATCATTGAACACCGGGATGGAACCAAAGTTGCATCAGTCACGGTGAATTCAGAAGATCGCGGTATTGCAATTGGTCGTGAGGGACGAAATGTTGCCCGTGCACGGATTCTAGTGCGCCGACACTTCGATCTGAACAACGTTGTGATAGCCTGAGGCGTTTCAGGAAGCGTTCTTTTCATAATCCTTTTAAGGTTACAACAGGCCGGAGCCGATAACCACCAAGCAGAGCGTACCATGGATGGTACGTTGACCGCTAAGAGGTAATTCATCTTGACAGGTTCAAAATCCCCATTGGGCGAGTTCGCAGCCAGACCTCTCCTCCGAAAGAGGAAGAAGTTCCGCTGGAAGAAGCCCGCTTACAAGAGGCGAGTCCTCAAACTCAAGAGGAAGACTGACCCATTAGAGGGCGCTCCTCAGGCTAGAGGCATTGTACTCGAAAAGGTAGGTATCGAGTCAAAACAGCCAAACTCTGCTATTCGAAAGGCTGTTAGGATTCAACTCTCAAAGAACGGAAAACAAATCACTGCTTTCATACCTGGGGATGGTGGACTGAAATACATAGATGAGCATGATTCTGTTATTGTTGAGGGGATTGGTGGTGCACAGGGTGGTCCAGTAGGCGACCTGCCAGGTGTCAGTTGGAAAGTTATCAAAGTCAACGGTGTAGGCTTAGAGTCGTTGATCTATGGAAGAAAAGAGAAGCCAATTCGTTAGGTGATTGTGATGTCCGAAGAAGAAACAGTTGAACCAGTCGTCGAAGAAGCCCCACATTACGATCCCCCCGAACTTCTCCTTTTTGGTAAGTGGGACTCCACAGTTGTACAGCTGACCGATATTGGCCTAGCACGATACATCTCATTGAAACCAGTCTTGATTCCTCATACATCTGGTCGTCATGCACACAAGAGATTCCACAAGTCCAATATCCCGATAGTTGAGCGATTCATAAATAAAATGCTCAATGCAGGTCGTAGAAAGGACAAGAAGACACGAACTGGGAGAGGTGCTGGAAAGAAGCTCAGAGCAATCAGTACACTCAGACGTGCATTTGATATTATCAATTACAGAACTGGACTGAATCCAGTCCAAGTACTTGTCACAGCCATCGAGAATGCAGCTCCAGCAGAGGAAACCACAAGAATTTCCTATGGTGGTATGGCATATCCTCGTTCTGTTGATGTTTCACCACAGAGAAGGATCGATCTTGCCCTGAAATATCTCTCGGTGGGTGCGGTTCGTTCAGCACACAAGAATGCCAAGTCATTCGAAGAGTGTCTGGTCGATGAACTACTTCTCGCGTACAAGAAAGACCCTGGCAGCTTTGCTATTGCCAGAAAGGAAGAACGTGAGCGAGTGGCTCGTTCCGCAAGGTAACTCATTATCAGTCTGCACGGGTTCTCCGTGCAACTGCATTCTCTTCTGTACTCGTTCAGTGTATCTTATCAGAAGGTTCCATTTCTAGAAATTACAACGAGGACCAATTAATGAGCAGGCTTTCTCTGGCATATCTTGCGCTTGTTGCAACGACCATTGCATGGGCGTCATCGCTGATCTTAGCCAAGATCGTCTTTACAGAGGATGTCGGTCCCATTGTCTTTGTGGCTCTGAGATACACAATTGCCTGCCCATTTCTTCTGATTGCAACGCTTCAGCAGAAAAGACGCAAACCAGTAGACTCAGTCCGAAAGCATTGGAAGATTCTAGCTATCGCTGGACTCAGTGGTCCGTTCATCTCTCAAATCATGCAATACATTGGACTTGAGATGACAGCAGCCAGTGACGCTCTTCTGTTAATTAACCTCACCCCAATCTTTGCAGTGATACTCGCTGCAGTCATCCTCAAGGAAACAATTACGGTGGATAAAGCGGCAGGACTTGTCCTGGCTACTATCGGTGCCATGCTCATTGTGATGAACACGACTCCTGATTACGTTGCCTTCAATCTCTCTCGTGTTCTTGGTGATATCATTGTGATTGTTTCGACTCTCTTCTTTGCAATCAATGGTATCGCTGGAAAGATTGCAGTAAAGTCCGTGGATGCTGTTTCAACGACATTTTACAGCACATTGATTGCAGTTCCATTCATCTGGATATCAGCTCTCATTCTTGAAGATGTGACAGTTCTGTTCAGAATGAGTGTCATGGCTTGGGTCATTGTGTTGTGGGTGGCTATTGTAAACACTGTATTTGCGTTCATACTTTACTATGAGTCTATGAAATATATCGAAGCATCTCGTGTTCAGATAACATTGAACCTAATTGGGGTTTGGGGTGTTCTGATGTCTGTGATTGTTCTACAAGAAACAGTAACGCCTTTCCAAATTATTGGAGGATTCCTCACTATGGTGGGAGTCGTCATAGCTCAGATGATGTCCGCCGCTAAAAAGAGTGATGAAAACCACCTATAAGGGGGATTTGAGAATCTAATCGAGTGCATAAAATGGGTCGAAAAGATACTGTGAAGACACTCATTGTCATCTTTGGTTTCATCTTGTTGCTTCTCACAGTTATTGAATACATAACCAGCACTTTCTCAGTGACTCTAGATCCAGTTTTGACGTACTTGATTCAGATTTTCTACTTACTTTCCATCGTGGTCTTCCTGCTTTTGATCGTCATATACTTGGAAGTACGAAATCGTTAGGATTTGTGAAACTCCGGAAAGAATATGTCCCACCGTAGTGACCTGTCTATAGAGAGGTCGAAGCAATGCCTGAACAACTCAAGGTCGGTACAGCCCTAGCAAAAAGGGGAGAACTCCAGAAGGGAGTCATCAAAGGAGTTGAACTGAATACAACTACTAGCATCGACATCCCTGTTCTAGTGATGAATGGTGCCAAAGATGGACCTACTGTCCTCATGGTATCCACACAACATGGCATAGAGATTCAGGGTGCAGAAGTGATTATCAAGATAATGAGAGAGAAAGTGAATCCCAAGGACCTCAGAGGGGCAATTATCGGAATTCCAGTGGAGAACCCTCTGGCTTTCATGCACCATCAGTATCTATCTTGGGTCGACAACCTAGATCTAGGCGGCGGAGGTAGTGCCAGCCCCTTGACTGCCGACAAGCCCAACGGTAATGCAACAGAGAGGCTTGCATATGCCCTCTGGCAGGAAGCATGGAACAAAGCTGACATGGTCCTCAATATACACTGCAACACAAGACCAGACTCGCTCTTCTTCACGGAGATCAATATTGGTAATCCAAAGACAAAGGAGAAACTCGAGAGAATGGCTGAGGCTTTTGGTGTGACCAATGTGGTTGAAAGTGTCCCAATCTCAGAAGACGCACCGGATACACTTGCGAATCTAGCTGTAAAGAACGGAGTCCCAGACATTCTAATTGAACTAATTGATGGAAGATGGATCTCTGAACCTTCCACCACTGCAGGAGTTCGAGGATCTCTCAACATAATGAAAGACTTTGATATGATAGATGGAGATATCGAACCCCAAAAGGGATTCCCAATCATACCTGGTATCTGTACATTCCAAGGAATAGTCTATGCAAATCGAGGAGGTCTCATCAGATTCCTAAAGACCCCAGGTGATTTCTTGAAGAAAGGAGAAGTATTTGCGGAAATCTATGACCTCTATGGGGATGTTTTGGAACGAGTTGAATGCCCTATTGATGGTTATATCTGGGCATATCCCTGTGGCGACATCCTCGGGACTGCTGGCAGTCTTCAAGCTGTTCAGACTGGTGCCAATGTTGCATATGTGTTCACATCAGACAAGCAATGAGCTTCTAGTAAAACTCTCCGCGAATCAATATCTCTGAAATGGTCATGTCGAAACCATTTTGTGATAATGTACTCCGTATTCCATGATTGATTATGATGAACAAAGTCCTGATTATCTACGGAACGCGTTATGGTACTACTACAGGAATAGTCCAAGAAATGAGTATTACAGCTAGAGAACTAGGAGCCCAAGTGGAGGTTGTTCATTTGGAGAAAGGAACTCCTCATCCAAATCCTGAAGAATATGATCTAGTGATTATCGGAAGTGGCATTCAAGCTGGACAATGGACAAAGCGACCCCTAAAATACATTGAACAGAATCTAGATGCTCTCTCTAGAACCAAAGTTGCCCTCTTTGTTGTGAGCGGGTACGCAGGTGAACCTGACAAAGTTGCTGAGGCACAGTCTGAGTACCTGGACAAGATGCCAGAAAAATACCCCGGACTGTCCCCTATTTCTACCGCTTTAATCGGCGGAATGTTCGAATTCAAGAAATACAATCTTGTAGTACGTGCTCTTGTGAAGAGCATGGTAAAGAAAAATATGCCTCCTGGCGAAGAAATACCCGAGAAGATCGACTTTCGTGATTGGGATATGATTCGCGATTGGATCAAAGAACTTGTCCAGTGATCTGGTGACATCGATGAAAATAGTGAAAGTGATCAAGAATCACAAGAGCGAATTTCATGTCCCGTTAATAGCAAAAGAGGGTGAAATTGTAGAAGGACAGGAACGTGAGACCGAGTATGAGGGATGGCTCTGGTGCAAGAACAGCTCCGGAGTTAATGCATGGGTTCCAGAAACGTATCTCGAAAAGACATCAGATTCTGGACAGTATCAGTTTCTAAAGGACTACAATGCACAAGAACTGACAGTCAGTGAAGGTCAGGAAGTGATTGTTCTTGATGAAGAGAGTGGATGGGCATGGGCGCGTACAACTCTTGGAGAAGAAGGTTGGATTCCTCTGGAGAATCTTCAAGATCTGAAGGGTCGACCTGACTCAATTCCCGATTTGGTGTGATTTTCTAGTAAAACTATCCGCGGATTTTCTGAATTGTTGCTATATTCATCCTCTTTGAAGATTGTTGCAGTGTTTTTTTACCGCAGTAAGAGAGGATTGTGATGTGCCTAAGAAGGCTCTCTTCCTCCTCAATCCATGGGTCTTGTCGAAAGCGTTAAAAGCACAGTCTAGGGTCTGAGCAAAAGTCTGTCCAGCTCAGAGGACAGGCTAAAACAACGTGGTGAATAAGATTGAGCAAAAAAACCAAAGAGCACCTCAATCTCGTCGTCATAGGGCACGTAGACCACGGTAAAAGCACTATGACGGGCAGATTGCTATATGAGACAGGTGCAGTAGATGAGCGAACATTCCAACAGCACAAGGAAGAGGCCGAGAAACTCGGTAGGCCTTCATGGGCTTGGGCTTTCGCTCTTGACAGACTGAAAGAGGAGAGAGAGAGAGGTCTTACAATTGACATTGCTTTCTTCAAGTTCCTCACTGACAAGTACTATTACACTATCATTGACGCTCCTGGCCACAAGGACTTCATCAAGAACATGATCACTGGCGCCTCACAGGCTGATGTTGGTCTTCTTGTTGTATCCGGTAAGCGAGGAGAGTTCGAGGCTGGTGTTGGCCCTGGTGGTCAGACCAAGGAGCATGCATACCTTGCTATGACTCTCGGTGTACCCTCGTTAATTGTTTGCGTTAACAAAATGGATGATGACAGTGTCAAGTACAGTGAAGACAGATACAACGAGGTAAAGGAAGAAGTAGGCGACTTCCTAGCAAGTATTGGTTATAAGAAGGAGGACGTTCCATTCATTCCAACCTCAGCCCTCGACGCTGCTAACTTGAAGGAAAAGACCCCAGATTTCACACCATGGTACAAGGGTCCCGCACTTCTAGAGGCTCTTGATTTAATTGAGCTTCCACCAAAGCCAACCGACAAACCACTACGTGTACCAATCAACGATGTCTATTCAATCAAAGGCGTTGGTACAGTACCAGTTGGTCGAGTTGAAACTGGAATCATGAAGACAGGAATGAAAGTTGTCTTTATGCCCCCAGATAAGGAAGGAGAGGTCAAGACCATCGAGATGCACCATGAGATACTGCCCCAGGCAGTGCCCGGTGACAACATCGGTTTCAACGTGCGAGGCGTCGAGAGGAAAGACCTCGGTCGTGGTGACGTTGCTGGTCCAACTGATAAGCCACCCACAGTCGCTGCTGACTATACCGGTCAGGTGATGGTCATTCAGCACCCAAGTGCAATAACAGTTGGCTACACACCAGTCATTCACGCTCACACTGCTCAGGTTGCCT
>DXJI01000050.1 GCA_019057595.1 Candidatus Thorarchaeota archaeon | reverse complement strand
CACACGACTGTCTCAGATGAATTTCGCTGTGAGTCTCGGTACTTACCCATTGGGTAGCTGTACAATGAAATACAACCCTGCAGAGAACAACTGGGCTGCTAGTATTCCTGGATTTTCATGGCTTCATCCTCTACAGGACTCCTCTACAACACAGGGAGCTCTAGAGCTGATGTGGGAACTAGAAACTTGGCTGAGCGAGATAACAGGGATGGATGCAATTTCTCTGCAACCCGCAGCTGGAGCTCAGGGTGAGTGGGCTGGTGTGATGATGATGCGAGAGTATCACCGTTGTGTCACAAATGAATGTGATCAGCGGGATGAAATGTTGATTCCTGACGCAGCGCACGGAACCAACCCAGCTTCAGCAGCCATGGCTGGTTACAAAGTCGTAGAGATTCCATCCAGTGAAGAGGGGCTAGTGAATATTGATGCCCTCAAAGCTGTTGCAGGTCCTAAGACTGCAGGTCTTATGCTAACTAATCCTAACACTATAGGAGTCTTTGAGAAAGACATTGAGGAAATCACTGGGACCGTACATGATGCAGGAGGACTTGTCTATTATGACGGTGCTAACTTCAATGCAATCATGGGCAAGGTCCGACCTGGTGACATGGGATTTGATGTGGTTCACCTGAACCTCCACAAGACATTCTCAACACCACATGGTGGGGGTGGACCAGGAGCGGGACCAGTTGGAGTCATTGAAAAACTGAAAGCGTTCCTACCTGTTCCACGGGTAGTGAAGATGGATGATGGAACCTTCGACCTCGATTATGACTATCCCCAGTCGATTGGAAAGGTGAAGGCCTTCTATGGGAATTTTGGTGTCCTCGTGAGAGCATATTCCTACATCTATTCACTTGGCTCCGATGGTCTTGAACGGGCTTCTGAGGTGGCTGTGTTGAACGCAAACTATGTTGCACATCATGCCAGCAAGATTCGCGGATTCTCCTTGCCATATTCACAGGATGCACCACGAATGCACGAGTGTGTCATCTCAGCGAAAGAACTGAAGGACACTACAGATGTCAGTGCGATGAACATCGCAAAGAGACTCCTCGATTTCGGTGTACATGCTCCCACAGTGTATTTCCCACTCATAGTACCCGAGGCCTTGATGATTGAGCCTACTGAAACGGAATCACGTCAGGAACTTGATTTCTTCATTTCAGTACTCGAAAGGATTTCGGATGAAGCACACACTGATCCTGAGAAGGTGAAGAACGCGCCCTATTCTACTTCAGTCGGTCTGCTTGACGAATACCGATCTGCACATCCCAAAACATTGACCCTATCATACAGGATGTTTTTGGAACGTCAGCAGGATACCGAGGAGAAGTAATGCCACCGAAAGGATTACAGGTGAGTTCAGCTTGGTGATGAACGATGATATTCGAGAGAGAGGCGGGACGTCACACCATCTTCTTGGATGTGAAGGAGATTGGGAATGACCTCCTGATAGCAATCTATGGTGGTGATGCCCATCACATCGGCGGTACAGCTGTGGCATATCCGACGCCTAGTCATTACAGGGACGCCACGACAGTCAGCGTGAGTACTATGACACTACCTGGGCACAAGGACTATGTGGTTGCTAACACTGCAGCGGAAAAAATTTGCAAAGCCCTTGAAACGCCTACAATTGTGACAGTGGGTATACACTATGATAATGCGACCAAAAATGACATCGAAGAGATCATTTCTGTAGTGGATTCCCTTGTCCAGGATGCCATTTCGCACTATCAAAAAGCTGAATAGTCTACTCACTCAGGGCTTCAATGGTCAGTTCATTGAGAGTCCTGTTCAAGTCGTTTGGGCCGATAAGACGGCTACTTGGAAAGAAAGTCATAGAAGTGGAGGTTCCAGAAGGCTCCACAGTACGCCGAGTAATCGAAACGATTGTCAAACAGAGTGGTAAAGAGCTCTACAAGCTGATAATGGACAAAGACGAAATCAGTGGAAACCTCATTGTCATACTGAACAAGAAAGACGTTGATACTCTAGGTGGAGTGGACATTATCGTGAGTGAGGACGATGAGATTGCCATCCTCCCCCATGTACAAGGTGGATAGGTGCAATACCGTGACCCTCAAATTCTATCTTGAAACATATGGGTGTTCTCTCAACACTGCAGATTCTGACATTATTGTGGGACGTCTTCAAAAACTGGATGCGGAACGAGTTCAAGAGATTCATGATGCCGATCTGATAATCCTGAATTCTTGTGGCGTGAAAGAACCTACAGAGGATAGAATCATCCACAGGCTCGAAGAGTTGTCCAAAGAGACCTCCCCAGTCGTGGTAGCTGGATGTCTTCCAAGAATCTCGCTCTCTAGGATTGAACGAGCCATTCCAGATTATGCGGCAATATTAGGTCCTCAGTCCATCGAATCTCTAGCATCTGTAGTTCCGCGTATCCTTAGTGGTGAGCGCGGCATCCAGCATCTCGACTCTGATGAGGTTTCTAAACTGAAATGGTTCGAAGGACCTCCCGATAGTGTGATCTGTACAGTCCCCATCTGTGAGGGTTGTCTGGGGAACTGCGCGTATTGTGCAGTGAGATTTGCAAGAGGTCAGGTGAGAAGTTACTCTGTCGATGATATCCACCGCGTCATAGAACGATGTACACATCTTGGTTACAAAGAAATCCGACTCACATCTCAAGACGCAGCTGTCTTTGGTTCTGATACAGGAGAAACACTTGCCTCGCTACTCGACGATGTTGGACAAATCGAAGGAACACACAAGTTCAGACTAGGGATGTTCAATCCCAACTTGGTACTGGACTCGATTGATGATATCCTTGAAGCAATGGAAAGTCCACGATTCTTCAAGTTCTTCCACATACCTCTGCAGACTGGAAGTGACTCAGTTCTCAAAGCCATGAAGCGTCGATATACGGTCGCTGAGTGGGAAATGATTGTGGGTAGGATCCGTGAACGATTCAGTGACGCGACAATTGCAACTGACATCATAGCGGGTTTTCCCGGGGAGAACGATTCAGATTTTGAGCAGACGCTGGATGTGATTCGAATGATACGACCTTCTGTGGTCAACATCTCGAAGTATGGTGACAGACCAGGGACACTGGCTTCAAAATCAAAAAACAAAGTGAATACTGACACTAAGAAGAACAGAAGTAGAGCACTCACGATTCTAGTCAATGATATTCTTAGAGAATCGAACGAATCGTGGGTAGGTTGGTCGGGTCCTATCATTCTCACAGAGAAAGGCTCCAAGGGCGGAATAGTTGGAAGAAACGAGTCATACAAGACTGTGATAATACAGGAAGAAAAGAATCTGGGTTCGACAGTAAATGTGGAAATCACCTCTGCAGAGAGGACCCATCTGAATGGTGAGATTAAGCTCTAGGTTTCACGTTTATGTCGATGACCTTGCCGGATTCTGCACTCTCTCTTGCCGCCTCAACAATCTGCAATGCACACAGAGCATCCTCTATGCTGACCTTAGGAGTATCACCAGTCTTGATACAGCTCAGAAAGTCATTGAGTACCTCTCGAACAGGCTCTCCGTAGACCTTTATCGTCGCTCCCATCTCAGGAAGTCTGATTGTATCACTCTTGGCCATTGGTGCTTGGTTGAGATGCTGGACTTTGATGATTTGGCCAAAGAGGTCCAAGACCAAGGCGCCTTTTGTTCCTGACACATCCATGTAGCGTCTTCTTCCAGCATATTGTCTTGAAAGGTGGAAGAAGTGTTCAGTTCCCTCGTTGAACTTCACCATGACAGTCCCACTATTGTGGATGCCACCAGAAGTATTGCTCTGGGCGTAGAGTGTTGCAGGACCCTTACTGATTCGAGCCATAATGTCAAAGTCATGCACACCGATGTCCTCGAAGACATCTCCCAATGAAGGAATTCTCTCTGGAGGAACAAATCCCCTCCTGTCATGGATCACAGTCAGTGGTTTACCAATTGCATCTGTATCAATGAGAGACAGTGCCCTACCCACGATTGGGTTGTATATCTCAGAATGAGAGATCAGTGTGACAATTTTCTTCTCATTGACGATCTTAGCAACTTTCTTGCCATCCTCAAGTGTACTGGCAAGAGGTTTCTCAATCAACAGTCCACGAATGTCATCATATTTTGTGGCAATTGATTCTGCAATATTCGCGTGGGTTGACGTTGGTGTGGCAATCACGACTCCATCAGGTTTGGTTTCCTCAATCATGCTCTCAAAGTCATTGAATGACTTCACATTGTAGGTTTCTGCCACCTCATTGGCACAGGAGAGATTCATGTCAGCAACACCTACGAGGACACCCATGTCAGCGAGAATTCTTGCATGTATACGTCCCATGTTGCCTGTTCCAACGATTCCGATTCTTCGAGATGACGACGTCAACCACTCCTCTACGTTCCAGACTGCCCGCGTAATTCTCGACCTTTATAGGTTGCCATCGTTCACGAGCTGTCCAAGAAGTGCTATGGATATTCATTTTACCACTACGAAAGCGGCGCTCCTTGTCATTACGGTCTTATATTGACTGTAGCGAATTGAAGTATGAATCCAAGATTCAGCACATCTTCAGGGACTCGCCACCAATAATCCCCCATTGGATCATGATACCAGCGCGCCGAGTCCCCCTGAAACTTCAGAAGACAACTCCCTCCCACGGACCCACCCGCGCAAGGGGTACGACTTTGCCTCATCGTACCTGGGTGGGTCCAATTACACGCTCGTTTTGAAATTCTCATTGAAGAAAATATGGTCCAAGATCAGAAAATAGGCAATTTAGACAAAAGAGGCCACTGTACACAAGTTCATAAGGGGTCATTCTTGGTGAAATATGCAGGTACACGAGAAGCGAGAAGCGTTTTCTATCGTAGGAATTATCGAGAGTTTTTTCAGGCATCGTAAATTTCACAGAGAGATACTACACTAGTTTTGAAGACTTGCATATCGCAATTAGCGAGTGAATAACAATGGGTTATGAAGAACGTGAGCCAATTGAGGCTACAGTGGCTGAACTAAAGCCACAAATGAAAAATGTCACCATTTCTTTCAAGGTGATTAGTATGGGTGAAGAGCGTGAGATTGAGTCCCGCAGGGATGGATCATCTCACCGTGTTTGCGATGTCACCGTTGGTGACACTAGCGGAACTGTTCAAGTTCCACTCTGGGACGATGCTATTGATAACGTTGCAGAAGGCACTACCTATAATCTGACCAATGGATACACCGGACTCTTTCGAGGAAACCTACGACTAAATGTTGGTAGGTACGGAAAACTTGATCAGGCAGAAGAAACCATAGAAGAAGTCAACATGGATGTCGACATGTCTCTTGAAGAGCATGAAGACGACAGACCACGCAGGAGCTACGGTGGCGGCGGTGGTCGTGGTGGCGGAGGCTATGGTGGCGGCGGCGGCGGCCGAGGTGGCGGCGGCGGCTACGGTGGTGGCGGCGGCGGCCGAGATCGACGCGGTGGTGGCGGCGGCGGCTACGGTGGTGGCGGCGGCAACAGACGTCGTAGATACTAGACCTTCAACATAGATAAAATCTAAGACAGCAATAGCTGTTTGATTGTGGGCGATCAATAATGATTGCTCACAAATTCTCCTTTTTTTCTGAATTTCTTCAAAGTGGACAAAATATCATAACACTCTCATTGAGGAACGATATCACGCCAAGAAACATCGACATCAAGCAGCTACAAAATGCTTTGAAAATAAATTCTGATTCAGAATAGAAGATGGTGCGGAGGGCGAGATTCAGCAATCCGGCACTTTTTTCATTTTGTGGGGTGATAATATATTTGAGGAGTAAGTATTGGTTTGCGACGAGAAGGTCATCTCAAGGATTCTTATCGCTCAAGGGTATCTAATGGTTCCTGCATTTTTCCTAACGGTCTATATTAATGGGAAAAGTCAAGTCAGCTCTAATGTCATGTTTTCTTCAGCAGGAATCCTTTTTGGAATAACTATTCTCTCTCTGATCGCACTCTTTGTATATCCATTATATTGGGGCTATCAAGTTAGAAATCACAGGGTCGAAGATTTTGGAGATATTTGCTGGTGGTTTCGCATATCTCTCTTGTGTGGTGTTCTCTTTGCTGTCGGAGCCATAGCTATCAATACCCAATTTTCCCTCCTACTATCTCTCATTTCTCTAGTGTATTTACTTCCGGGTATGATTGGAATTGAAGCAATGGAGAATGATTTGAACGATGATGTTTTGTAAACAGTAACGATTTCGATAGAACATGATAATTAGGAGATTGTGCAAGTAGTGTTTGTAGTCCATTAAAGAAGAAGTGGTGCGGAGGGCGAGATTTGGAAATCTGCACAATAGTTCAAATACTAACCTTTCCAATGAACTACATGGATACTCCCAGAAGTTTGCTTGAAGAGGCATCACCTAGAAGCCGCGTACTGATGAAACATTATAGAAAATGGACGGAAGAAGTCAAACAAAGATGTGTCGCTTCAAAGATACCGTATCCTCCATTTGCTGT
>DXJI01000049.1 GCA_019057595.1 Candidatus Thorarchaeota archaeon | reverse complement strand
TTTTACAAGTAAGGAGAGTCCATGTCGAAATACTTTTAATCCTCTACTCGCGAGGTCGCGCAAGCCACCGGTGAGGCCGCCGGTGCCCCGACGAGTTCTCTCGTGTAATCATTACAGTTGGGGAGATGCTATCATACAGAATCGCGAGGGGACACAAATTGAAAATTAAGGAGACATCCTGATGGTTAAAATCAAAGAGCCCGAAGCAATCAAGAGGCTCATCCTATCAGACGATTACGAACACAAGCGAATCATTTCGATCAGTGCACACATCGACCACGGTAAGACAACAACTGCCGACTATCTGATGCGCCGTGCTGGTCTCATGAGTGATGCCGCTGCAGGACAAGCACTGATGACTGACAGTGACGAAGAGGAGCAGGAGCGAGGTATCACAATCTTTACCTCTGTTGTGCTGCTCAACTTCGAGGTCGATGGAGAAGAGTACCTCGTACAGCTGTCAGACACCCCCGGACACCTCTCTTTCACAGGTGAGGTCTCAAGAGCCCTGCGTGCCAGCGATGGCGCAGTTATCCTCGTAGACGCTCTTGAGGGGATCATGACTCAAACCGAGACAAATATTCGTCTCGCAGTAGGAGCCGAAGCTTGCAAGCCCGTGCTTTTTATCAACAAAGTTGATCGACTCATCAACGAGTTGAAACTTCCACCAGCAAAAGTCTACGAACGTATCGACATCATCGTAGCCAAGGTCAACGCGCTGATCAAGAAGGTCGCACCGAAGGAGTATGCATCTGAGTGGAGAGTACGTTTCGAGGACGGTAGTGTTGTTATTGGTAGTGCCAAGACTGGATGGGCTTTTTCGATGGAGACCCTCAAGAAGAAAAACATCAAACCATTGGTCGTGTTCGAGAAGTACGCTGAAGGAGACGAGATGTGGCTTCGAGAGAACCTACCGCTTGATGAAGCACTTCTAGAGATGATCGTAAAGCACCTGCCCAACCCTAAGGACGCTCAGAAGTACAAGATACCTCGTATCTGGACCGGAGATCTTGAGAGTCCTGAAGGACAAGCCCTTCTGAATTGTGACCCCAATGGTCCGCTTATCGGAATTATCTCAAAAATATTCATTGATCCAAAAAGCAAACGACCGACTCTGATTGGAAGAATCTTCTCTGGAACAATTAAGTCGGGACAAGAGATTCAGCTAATCAACATGAGAACGACCGCGAAGGTCAAGCGCTTGGGAGTTCAAGAGATCACAGACATCCTGGACATGGACGAGGTCCCAGCAGGAAACCTGTTCTCCGTATTCGGGTTCATGTGTCCGAGCGGAGAGTCATTCGTGGAACCTGGCTTAGACCTGAAAGGGTTCGAAGCTATCGAGTATGTCGCTGAGCCTGTGGTAAGCCAGAGTATAACACCGACCGACCCACAGGAGATTGCCAAGCTTGGTGAGGTCGTATCAAAATGGATTATGGCTGACCCAACTGCAAGGTTCTTCCATGACAAGGAGTCTGGTGAATATCGACTCGACGGAATCGACCCATTGCAGATCGAGATTCTGACAAAGCGAATCAACGAACAGGTCAAGATTAGGGTGTCAGACCCAATAATCGTGTACCGTGAGAAGATGACCGAACGTGGAGACGAGTTCTACACAAAGTCACCGAACGGTCACAACAGGATTCGGATGTATCTCGAGCCACTGGACGAGAAGACAGTTGAGCTCATTCGAAAGAAGAAGATCACTGCTGAGATGCCCTCTCGTGAACGGGCGGCAATTCTCCGTGACGAGGCTGGCTGGGATGCAAAGCAAGCAAGGAAGATTCTCGACATCTATGAGTCATCGATGCTAGTCGATGCGATGAGCGGTGTTCAGAGGTTCGACAGGATCTACTCATACTTGGAGACTGTATTCCGTGAGTTCATAGACTCAGGTCCAATCGCCAAAGAACCTGTGATGGGTGTGAAGGTAACGCTAACTGATGCGACAGTACACAATGACCCAGCACACACAGGTTACAACGAGGTTGCAACCATGGTCAGTGCTGGACTCAACATGGGATTCCTGACTGGAAGGCCGGGTCTCTACGAACCTGTCCTCAATGCTGACATCAAGACACCACCCGATACACAGGGTCAGGTGATCAAGGTCCTGACTGGACATAGAGGTCAGATTATCACGATCGAAGGTGAAGAGGACACTATCACCGTGAAGGGCACAATTCCAACGGCTGAAACTATCGACATTGCTGATGAGTTCAGAAGTGCTACAGCTGGTCGAAGCTTCTTTGGCTATGAGTTCAAGGGATTTGAACCAGTACCTAGCAGTCTGCAGGAAGAACTCATCCTCGAGATTCGAGAGCGCAAGAAGATGGCCGCAGAGATGCCAAGCCTGAGCTCTTGGAACAGATGGGTCTACAAACGGACCTAGATGGTTTAGAAATGCAAGGGACATTCAATTGATTGTCCCTTGTCAAAGTTTTTTCTTTAGAATCATGAATGTGAGTGGATACACTTTTGACCCACTTTGTACGGTGAATGCTCGATTGAGATGACGTTAGACCCTGTTGAACTTCTTGAAACCTTGGTTGCTTTTGATACGCGAAATAGTGACGAGCAGAAAGCACCTCGAGAATGCCCTGAGTACATCAACAAGATTCTAGGTGAATTTGGTTTTCATACTGAGATCATTGAGTCGGATGGTTACACTACTGCATTTGGACGTCGGGGTCATGGAAAGTTCAAGATTCTCTTCCTTGCCCATTTCGATATCGTACCATTTGGTGAAGGATGGAAGACTGACCCATTGAAGTTGACATTGGATGGTGACAAGGCATATGGAAGGGGTACTTGTGATGACAAGGGGAACATCGTTTCACTTCTGCTTCTAGCAGAGAAACTAGCTGAGTCGGACTTACCTTGTACTATTATGATAGCTGCATCTGGTGACGAGGAGATTGGAGGACGGAAGGGAGCTGGAGTTCTGAAGGAGAATCTGATTAAGCAGGGTCTCTTCCCAGATTTTGTCGTCGTAGCTGACGGGTCTGGTCAGGACATAATTCACCGAAGAAGGAACATACTTCCAACTATTATTCAAGCAAAAGAAAGATTGGAGAAGTTCAAGGGTCGAATGAAAACTGT
>DXJI01000008.1 GCA_019057595.1 Candidatus Thorarchaeota archaeon | reverse complement strand
TCCGACCAAGAATAATAGAACTATACACACGACGAGAGCTGCTACATATCCAAACACCTGGGCGACTGAGTAATAGTTCGAAGTAGCAATCAGGATGGCCAACAGTGACATTGGAATTGTCAATATGCCTATACCAGTACGGAGTTCTGCCAGATGAGTCCTTTTCTCAGCATCAATCGTACGTATGAAAGCCAATGCAGTCCTGATGTTGCTCTGTTCTGTTTTCTGATTAAATTCATGTGTGGTCAATGTAGTCCCTTCGTCAGTCTTCGAGTAGAGAGTCTTTGGGCTTGAGTTTCTTTCTACGACGTCGAGCAAACAGACGGGCAGCCTCTTCAGGACCGACCAACTCTGATACTCTGCGGATAGCCTCGGGATCTTCTTCCCTATCCAGCCATCTTTCTATCTCCTTCGCCACTGAAGGAGAAAGATCCTTTGCCAGCTTCTTCTTTCGACCTTTTTTATCCAAGTCAAAGTCATCTGGTCCAAGTAGACTCATCGTACTCACTGTCTCGGTTAGGCTATCTGTTAAGACCTTATTCATGATGACATTAGTGAGTAGTTCCGTTATTCTTATAACCACAGATGAAAGTCTGCCCGTCTAGCATGGGTCGGTGGTCTAGCTTGGCTATGATTCCTGGTTTGGGTCTTGCGGACTGTGTCCGCTAGCAAGACTCCAGGGGATCAGGAGTTCGAATCTCCTCCGGCCCACCACATCTTGTTCTCTGAGATAATCCAAAGAACTGAAGGTTTCAATCAAGATTCTGTTTCTGTCATCATAAAGAACCAAGTTCGACAATAGTCGAAATCCTTATGTTTAAACTGCCTCGAAATTCGTGTAATGTCGTATCAATCATCAGTGCGTGAGAGACTTGCCCGTCGAATTGCGGGAGAAATTGCTCTATCTGATCATCCAGGTAAAACAATGCGTGTATGGAGAGAACGTTTTCGACTTCCTCAGATAGTCCTAGCTAAACATCTGGGTATCAGTCCTAGCGTGATCAGTGACTATGAATCTGGACGCCGAAAATCACCCGGGACATCCACGATACGACGATTTGTGATGTCCTTGTTGAGCCTCGACGAACAAAATGGTGGTCAAGTTGTGGCTGCTTTTGTCAGACTCATGGATGTCAGTCTTGTTGACCTTAACATAGTATTAGCGATGAGCGATTTCACATCTCCCATTACGATAGGAGATTTCTGTGACCACCTCAAATGCTCAGTGAAGACTGGAGAGAAGCTACTCGACCGACAGATATACGGATACACTCTGGTCGATGTGGAGCGGGCAGTGAAAGAGCTGAACAGTGATGCTTTTCTGAAGCTTTTCGGTGCAACCACTGAGAGATGTCTCATTTTCACAAACGTCAACACAGGACGTGCACCATTGATTGCAATCAAGTCACAGGAGTTCAAACCCTCGCTCGTGATTCTTCATGGAGTCACAGAAGTCGACCTACTGGCACTGGAACTTTCAGAACAGATGAAGATACCACTCGCTGTGACCAAGTCCGGTTCTGTTGATACTTTGATTCGAGAACTGCGAGCAATCAAACCTTAGCCGAGTATCAGTTTCAAAACAGCCATTCTGAGAATAACTCCATTGTAGACCTGATCAAAGTACTTTGCATGAGGAGTGTCATCGATAGCTGCGTCAAGCTCATCCACTCGTGGCAGGGGATGAAGGATTGTTGTGTCCTCGTTCATCAGCTCCAGTTCGTCAGTCGAGATTCTGAAGCGGCCCTTCACCTTGTCATACTCACGTACATCTGGAAACCGTTCTTTCTGAATGCGTGTCATGTAGACGACATCAACATCTTTGATGGCATCCCCAACACTCTCGACCTCGATCACATCTACACCAGCCTTTTCCATCTCCCTTATGATAGTTGGTTTCATTCTTAGCGTCTGTGGGGCTGCAAGCTTAATCTTGACGTCGTAGTGACTCAGACCCATTCCAAGGGAGTGAACTGTACGACCGTACTTGAGGTCTCCACAGAGCGAGATCGAAAGACCGTCTATCTTGCCCTTTATTTTTCTGATGGAATATAGGTCTAGTAATGCTTGAGTGGGATGTTCCTCTGAACCACTGCCTGCATTGATAACTGGAACGCTTGCGAACTCTGCAGCCACCCGTGCCGAACCGTCCAATGGGTGTCTCATTACAATGACGTCAGAATACTTTTCCACAGTCCTAATTGTATCTGCCAGGGTTTCTCCTTTTCCTCCCGCACTTGATGTCCCAGCCTCTGCAAACCCAAGAACGCTACCACCAAGTCTGAGCATTGCACTCTCGAATGATAGACGTGTGCGTGTAGAAGGCTCGAAGAAGAGGGCTGCCATAATCTTCGAATCGAGGTCCTTGCTTCTCTTTACAGAAACAGACTCCATCTTTGCTGCAGTATCAAGAATATGGTCAATCATCTTCCTATCTAGGTCATGGATACTAATTAGATTCCGAAGCTCACTCATTAGAGTAACACCTGCTATGAGAGGAACAAAACATCTTGTTCTTTAACTTTTCCAGACAGGATGAAGTTTCTAAGATGAATTTCTACCATACTTTCGTGGAATCTCCACACGACGCAGGGATAGCTCAGATTCCTTTAGAAGCTGTGCCGCCAGATCATCATCATATTCCTCGTTGTATACTATCTCATGAATTCCTGCATTGATGAGCATCTTCGTACAGATGCTACAGGGTCTAGTTGTGCAGTATATTTTGGCTCCATTTACACTGACGCCATGAAATGCTGCCTGTATGATTGCGTTCTGTTCAGCGTGAAGCCCTCGACAGAGCTCATGTCGTGTCCCTGGCTTAACACCAAGCTCCTCCCTTATGCAACCCACGTCTTCACAATGCGGAATTTTCTTTGGAGCACCATTATACCCAGTACTCAAAATCTGTGAGTCCTTTACGATAACCGCACCTACCTGATTCCGTATACAGGTGCTTCGTGAGGAAACGAGGTCTGCAATCTCTGAAAAGTAGACATCTTTGCTCTTTCTGGTCAAAATCGTTCATCCTTCTGTATCGTTGAATTCTTGCTCGTGTACTCGCTTATCAAGTTCTTCTTTAGTCTGATATACCAATCCGCTGTGTCATGCGAAAGATAAAAAGTGGTTCAGAAAGAGAGCAAACATAACTGGAAGTGTGGATTTATGAAAAAACGCGATGGGATGCTAATCATCTGGCCCGCATATTTCGAAAAGAACAACACAAGAGCAAAGGGTCGTAGAGTCCCAAACAACCTTGCGGCATCAGATGTGACAATTAAGATTCTAGAGGCTGCAGCAGAATCCTCTGGGTTCGAATATGAGATAGAACCTGACAAACAATACACTCGCACTCCCAGTGATACGAAAGGCTACCTGGTTCTTGACAATTCTGAAAATCACAAGAAGAAACGAGTCCTACTCATGCTTGCAAAGGGTGTGAGAAGGGCAGTGGCTCAACGTGAATCTGCTAGACTAGCTGCTGAAAAGAAGAAAGGTAAGAAAGGCAAGAAAAAAGGTAAAAAATAGCTCAATAGGTGAAAATCTTGAGACGATTGGGTAGAGTCCTCCACATTTCAAAGCGTGGATCAATAATCATTCAGACAGACAAGACCCCTCCAGTTGGTAGACGCTCAGTTGTCCTAGACAAGAAGGCTCAAGAAGTTGGAATCATCATTGACGTGTTCGGACCTGTGAAGACACCATATGTTTCAGTGCGTCCAAAACGTAATACTGACCCCCAAAAACTGGTCGGTCATATGCTCTATCTACAGAAAAAGTGACGTCCACTTGTGTACATTCATGTATTCTTCAATACGACAATTGCCGATAATGCAGAGCAGCTTCCGATTATTTAATATCGGTCCGCGTAAGTCGTTTGATGTTGCCATGTGTCTATTCAAAGGTCATAGCGATGAACGATGCCGACCAGCTCCTGAACGCTCTACGTGACGCAGGTGAAAATGGTCTACTCATCGGGGAACTCGCGGATAGGCTGGGTATCGATCAAGCAACAGTAACAGCCATGATTGAAACATTGATGTCCGAGGGACTCGTAATGCAAAAACAAGAACTCAAAGAAGAACGATATGCAGTAAAACTTCCCGTTGCTGATGACGTAGAATCCCTAAGCCTGTCTGATATGGATGGTTGCCCGTGTTTCCATTGCCTGAAGATCAGCAGATGCGGAGTAAGACAACCAGACTCTCCTGTCACATGTAGTGAGATTGAGGAATGGATGGGCGCAGACTTAACGGTAACTAGCTAAGATTCCTCACTGGACGGCCTTCCACGCGGTCCTTTTGCAAGAAGATAGATCTCAGCACTGGATTTTCTAGATGCATCAGGTTTGATCAGTTTGACAGAGTTGAACTTCTTACGAACTGACTGTAGAAACTCTTGAAACCCAGGACCCTGAAACACCTTCGAAAGCACCTTTCCTTTATTACTAAGAATGCTGTGTGCGATATCGATTGTCCCCTCGACAAGGGACAATTGTCTGACCACGTCCAGATCCCAATGACCGGTCACTTTTGGAGAACAGTCTGAAAGAACAAGGTCGACAGAACCACCAGTCAGTGACTTGATTCTCTCAATTGTTTCTTCTTCTAGGATATCTCCCTGTACAAACTTGACGCCCTCTAATGGGGACATTACATCTAGGTCAACAGCAATAATCTGGAGACTGGGATCTAGCTCACGCAGAACCTGCGTCCACCCGCCTGGACTACTGCAGAGTTCCACCACACGGTCGACACCTAGTAGGAGCTTATGACCCTTAGCAATCTGTCGCAACTTGTAGGCTGATCTACTTCTGTATCCGTGCTTCTTTGCTGCCTGATAGTATCGCTCCTTCTTTCGCTCTTTCTGTCCACCTCGTGGTTTTCCCATTATATCACCTCTCATTGAGTTCCGAAATGCTGGACGTCATCTCCTTTACAGATGCCGTTGTCCTGATTGCAGTAGATTTGAAGTGTGTCCTTACTGCATTAAACCCACGGTTTCTCAGATGTTCCATGACGTCTCTATTCTTCGGAGGCGCAAGCCCATGTAGATCACAGAGTGCATGGATGTCGATGAAAGGATAGTCTGTATATTCTGACTCTTCAATCATCTTTTCTATTGTTTCAGGGACACGTCGATGATAGATGTCCTGGTCCTCCTTTTCAAACATCCTGAGGACATCACTGAGAAACTCATCGCTGAACAGGGGTCCATTCCACAGTGGTCCTGCCACTTTGACCGGTCCTTTGCAATTCTCTATTTTGTGTTCAAAACTCTCGGTCTTGAATGTGCGCATAACTGGAAGGCTCTCTGTGTGCATGCATCCCAAGCAATAGTGAATGGTTCCTAATTGACTAGTCTGGCGGTTCGCTTCCGTTCGGTTAGCTTCAATCCTTACCCAGGTCCTGATGTAGTGATCTGTACTTAGTACCGCCAGAGGTTCCATTGAGCAGTCATTCAGTCCCGCCATACTATAGACCAGTCCATTGAGTAGCCGAACTGCAATCTCATGAGTGAAGGGAGCTCGTGTTGAGAATCCTCCGTACCGGCGTAATGCTATCTTTGGATAGACTCCACATAGGACAGGCATGTCTGTAGCTGTCACAGCCAGAAGACCACCCTTTGGACTCAGAGACTGAATCGCAGCGTTGAGATACGGTGCAGGTGTGCCAAACGGATCCACATCAACAAAGTCGAACCTTTTACCTCGTGACTCGGTAAGCAACAGCAGTTTTGCATCGCCATGCATCACATCCGCCCTGTCCCCCAAATTCAGATTTTCCACATTCCGTCTTGCAGTTTCTACTGCGAGGGGGTTTGCATCAAACATCTTGGCATGAAAGTCACCAGGACATTCATTGAGGTATCTGAGGGTTCTCACTCCAGATCCAGTCAATGGCTCGCACATAGACTCAATGGAATGTTTCTCCAAGTAGGCCGATAGAAAGAGGACTGAGAGGTCGCGATTGAGCCTCATGCGTGGATTGTAGAAGACAGGGAGACTGGTGCTCGGTTGTTTCTTATTCTCACTATAATGGTCTACATCTGCACTCAGGAACGTCGTCTGTCCCTCTGTGTATTCTTTCTCGATGGTCATCTGCTGTTCGGAAGACCCTCAAGATTGCTAATAAGCAGAATGGCACAGCAAGACACTCAAGGCACCTTCCACAACTGCTAAGAAGGTACGAATTAGCGAAACTTTGAGGCGACTGCATTTTGCCAACAAAAATCAAGATACAGACAAACCGTGGAGACATCATCGGAGAATTTTGGAATGATGATGCAATCAACACGGTCAAGAATTTCGTGACCCTCGCACAGAGCGGGTACTATGATGGTCTGACCTTTCACAGAGTTCTACCTGACTTCGTCATTCAAGGCGGCTGTCCTCAAGGGACAGGGTCGGGAGGTCCAGGCTACAGAATTCCTTGTGAAACTGAGGGATCAAGACAGAAACATGAACCTGGTTCTTTCTCGATGGCCCATGCTGGTAGAGATACTGGAGGAAGTCAGTTCTTCATAGTCCTAACAAGAGAAAAGACCAAACACCTAGATGGTGACACTGATCCTTTTGGTCAAAAAACTGGACATACTGTCTTCGGAAAGACCATTGAAGGACTTGATGTTGTGAAAAGCATTCGTCAAGGTGATCAAATGATCAAGGTTGAAGTCCTTGAGCTCGATCCTGTCATAGAAGCTCACGTGCTTCAAAAGATGTAGATACCGATATATCGGAGAACAGGTAGCCCGGCTACCTGCTCTTCTATCCTCTTATTCTAAAGTATACTCTTCTCCTTCTGCGAGGATTACCACTTTGATATCAGACTGAGACTCAACTTTCTCCTTGAAAATTGCTGGATCTGCCCCTTTCAGGTGCATTGGGATGGCAACCTTTGGTTTGATGAGCAATGCAGCCTCTGCAGCTTCTTCAAGGTCCATTGTATAGGTGTCCCCAGCTGGAAGTAGAGCAACGTCAACTTCCACTTCAGCGAGTTTCTCCATCTCTGGAATCAAATCGGTGTCCCCTGCGTGGTAAATTCTCTTATCCTCAATCTTCACAAGAAAACCTACACCGAATCCCTTAGGATGAAATGGTTTTCCCGGAGAGCGAAACCGCTTCACGTTATATGCTTCTGTTGCCCAGATTGTGCCTTCGCTAGTCATCATCTTCATGAATTGTCCTGGACTCAAGTCCCACACTACCATTCCCTTGAGCTCTTTCTTTAGATTCTCAGGAGCAATTATTGCACTTCCTAATTTGCGGATTTTCTTTAGCAATTTTTTGTCGCAATGGTCTTCATGGCCATGAGTCACAAGAATAAGGTCTGCAGGTTGAAAATGATCATTCTTTAGACCTGTGCCTTTTGTTGACGGATCAATGTAGATGTTCTGATCTGTAGTCTTAATCTGGAAACTTGCATGTGCCAAGTATCGAATCGTAATTCCCAATATTGTCACCTAATTTCTGAATGACTAATCTGCGTATATGTCTTTCATACATGAAACAGTTTATCGGGAGGGCGTGTACCAGAACAAAATGGAGATGCTCCAATCATGCCTCTACGGTTTGGTATTACGGCTCTGGAATTCCTCGAGGTGGCTCAGCAGGTGGTAGTTGACGGTATTCCTGACTTCTCACGTCTGGATGTTGCAGATATTGTTCGAGAAGCTGTACCTGAATTCTCGGTCATAGAGCTCACAATGGATGTGAAGCATATCGTTCCAGGCTCTCTTACTCCTGACACTATCAAAAGACTGGTAGAACTGAAAGAAGAAACTAGTCATTCGTATACAGTGCATCTTCCACTTTGGTCAATTGAGCTGGCTACATTCAATGAACATGTAAGAATAGGAGGGGTTGAGAGCACCATTGAGGCAATCGAGCTTGCTAAACCTCTTGATCCAGAGGCATATGTTCTACACATGACCGGTGAACTTGCTGCCGATCTCTCAAATTCGGGCTATGGTTCTGACTTGGTTCGCTTGATTAGTACTCTGTTGGCTGGTTTTGCTGCAGCTAGTGTTGCCGACATTGTCACAAAGACGGAAATCAACCCACGAAAACTGGCTATAGAGAACTACAAGTTTCCATTTGATATCATGCGGGACGTGATTGACGATCTGGATACAAGTATCTGCTTTGATACGGCACATTTGTTGACCCGCATGTCAGGTACTGAGTCAATCATGGACTTCTATAGCGTTCACAAAGATAGGATTACAGAAATCCATCTTCAGGATGCCACTTACACGGAATATGAGGGTGCGGTCGCTTTTGACGATCATATCCCACTTGGCCGGGGGATAATGGGAGATACTGTGCTGCGGGAATTCCTCTTGGAGCTAGTCAAAGACAACTTTGATGGACCTATAATCTTCGAATTGACTAAGGATGAAGCAAGGGAGTCACTAGATCTCATCAGGAATCTTGTTCCTGAGGTTATGAATTAGGGATAGCATAGTTCCCATGTCGGATGAAAACTGTGAACTAGAATCATGATGTCGTTGTAGTCATTAACACCCATGACACTTCCAGGACAGACAGCCTCTTCATTCACATACACACCAAAGTGAATGTGGTCGAACTCGGTAGGTCTTAGAAACCTGCCAATCTGTTCTCCCTTCTCAACCCAGTCCCCAACCTCGACCTCAAGCATTGCTGCCTGTTGAGCTCTCAGTGTCTCATTCCCATCTCCTTCAAATCCGTATGACATCCAGACTGAGTCATTAAAGCGAATTTGCACTCCCACAACGTATATCGTAGTGTTAGGCAAGTATCGTAGTTCAATATCTATAACTAGTCCAGGAGATGCTGCAATCACGGGGGAATTGTTGTAAAACATATAGTCCAGTCCATTATGCTCGGCTCCCCATGGACACGCATCACTTTCGCTGTATCCATTGTTCCAGTGAGCTATGTCCGATTGGTTAGCATAGAGAACTCCCATATCATCAAAGATGTTCATATCATATCTTCC
>DXJI01000048.1 GCA_019057595.1 Candidatus Thorarchaeota archaeon | reverse complement strand
GCAGCAGAGGTTTGATTTTATCCGAGGTAGCTACTATCGTGGATCAAAGGGAGCCCTACTCGTTTTCGACACTACTCGCAAAAGCACCTGGATTGAGCTTCCAAAGTGGATCAAGGAAACTGAGGATGCCCTTGGTGAACGCATTCCCATCATTCTTCTAGCCAACAAGGTTGATCTTGTTGAACACAGAATCATCACTAGTGAGATGGCCATGGAATTCGTGCGTGAAAATAATCTCACAGGTTATCTCGAAACAAGTGCATTGTCAGGACAAAACGTCGAAGAGGCCTTCGCCCTCCTCGCCAAGAGCAGCCTCCAAAATATGTGATCTATTCTCTTTTGTTATGCTCATACCAAAACCACTAAAGAGTAGAATATATGGGACGAATCGTATCCCAAGGGAGACGAAGTGAGTTCCATGACTGATTTGAATCTTAATTTGAAGCTGCTGGAGGACCTCTGCAATGCTTTCGGACCTAGCGGTCACGAAGACGAGGCTCAGAAAATAGCACTTGAGTACGCCAATAAGTTCGGAGTCGAAGTGCTCCAAGATGGTATCGGGTCGCTCATCTTCAAGAAAGGAGATGGTGGACCTAAAGTAATGATTGCTGGACATGTTGACGAAATTGGTTTTGTCATCACCAACATCAAGAAGGATGGTTATCTTCAGTTCCATCAGCTAGGTGGCTGGTGGGATCAGACCCTATTGACACAAGAGGTCGTCATTAGGCCGTCCGAGGGCAACGAGAAGATCATCGGTGTCATAGGTGCACCTCCACCACACGTTCTGACACCAGAGTTGCGAAACAAGGTCATCACTAAAGAAAAGATGTACTTCGATATTGGATGTTCATCTGCAAAAGAGGTCAAGAAGCTGGGAATACGCGTAGGTGACCCTGCTGTACCGCGCGCTGACTTCAGGACCATGAAGAGGACCCGCAAGGAAAAGAAGGATGAAGATGACAAAGATGCGAAAGAAGAGGAACGAGAAATTACTCTCGCTGTTGCAAAGGCCTTTGATGACAGAATTGGTGTCTTCATTGCTCTGGAAGCACTGCGCAGAATCTCAGAGGAGAATATCTCTCTCCCCAACACAGTCTACTTTGTTTCAACCGTGCAAGAGGAGATAGGCCTTCGGGGTGCAAAGACATCAGCTCAGATGATCAAGCCCGATATCGGCTTTGCACTTGATGTTGACATATCTGGTGATTCACCTGGATCAGAGGGACTGGTCCAGAAGATGGGTAAGGGAGTTGCAATATCTGCTGGGGATGGTTCTATGATTCCAAATCCTAAATTACGCAAGTTTGTCATGAACATTGCAGAGGAGAACGAGATTCGTCATCAACCCGCCTTCCTGAAATCTGGTGGTACCGACGCTGGTCAAATCCATCTGGCTGGAATGGGTGCTCCTTCATTATTCCTAGGAATTCCAACCCGGTACATCCATTCACACAACGGAATGCTAGATCTCGAAGATGTCGAGAGTGCAGTCCAACTCCTTGTGGAAGTTCTGAAGAAACTAGATGAGAATGCAGTCAAGAGCTTCACTGCACTCTGAGTGAGAAAGGACAGCCTAGTCAATCACTAGGCTGACTCACATTCTTTTTGAAAACTATCGCTCACGCTTACCATCGATGAACTCGTCGACGCGATCTCTTGCCTCAAAGTCATCTATCTGGTAACGCGGGTGTTTGAAGCTATAGGAGCTAATGCTTGAAAGCTCTCCACCAACACCTCTGTCTAAAGCAATCTTGATCGCTCGTGCGACATCAATGATGACTCCACCACTGTTGGGTGAGTCTTGAACTGACAGCTTCAGATCGAGGTCTAGTGGGAGGTCTCCGAACGCCTTGGACCTCATGCTGATGTAACAGACCTTGTTGTCATCGAGGAATGGAACGTAGTCACTTGGACCAATTTTGGTTGGTAGTTCGTACTCGACACAGCTCGTGACTGCTTCGGTCTTGCTGATTCTTTTAGATGCCAATCGATCTTCAACCTGCATGTTTTCGAAGTCAGTATTGCCCCCGATGTTCAGTTGGTAGGTGTTCTGAAGAATCAATCCTCTCTTGTCAAAGAGTTGGGCGAGAACACGATGGAGGATAGTTGCACCCAGCTGGCTCTTGATGTCATCTCCCGCACAGGGGATGCCCGCCTTCTCGAATGCTTGTGCGATTGGGGACTTTGGATCTGAAACAATGAACTCTGGAATTGCGTTGATGTATCCGATTCCCGCATCGAGTGCTGCCTTTGCGTAGATCCTAGAGCTCTCAGCACTTCCAACTGGGAGGTATGAAACCAGCATATCCGCCTTTGACTTCTTCAGCTCCTCCACGATGTCGACTGACTCCATTTCTTTCTCATCATAAGCAAAGAAGGACTCTCTCATGTGAGGAGCTACACCATCTGAAATTGGACCTGGGAGCACCTTCACTCCGGTCTTTGGAACATCTGGCGCGAACTTCACACAGCAGTTTGGTTCTACCCACATAGCGTCTGCTATGTCGAGACCTATCTTCTTGCTGTTTGCCTCGAATGCTGCAACAAATTTGAGGTCTTTGGGGAAATAACCACCGAAATCTACGTGCATCAGCCCTGGTACTTCTTCATTCGCTTTTGCGTTTCTATAATAATGTGCACCCTGAATCAGTGCGCTAGCACAGTTACCCAAACCAGCAATTGCTACTTTGACATCGCCCATTGTAATAGTCTCCAACTATTCTATAATCATATAATAGTTCTCTGATTTCTCATGAAGACTTCTTTTAAGATTATCGAGCTGGCAAAGTTATGGTTCAGGGGACTTTTCGTTATTCTCTGCCTTCGATTCTTCCGCTTCATAGTCAGAGAAAAGTAACTTCTTTGCAGTAGCTATGGTCTTTGGACCTATTCCTGCTATTTGCCCCCAGTCATCAATCTGCATGATAGCTTCTTGGGGTGAGCCAAATCGCTCCAGTATGCTCCTGGCACGAACAACATTGATCCCGGGAAAACCTGCGATGAAAAACTCTTGTTCATCATTGACTGTGTCCAGTCCCTTTCTTGTCCGGATTACTGGGAGTCTCTGTCCTTTCTTCTTTCGCTCCTTGGTGTCTCCTACTAGGATTCCATAGATGAGGCCGGCTGAGTGCAACGCGTTGAATCCTTCAATCACCTGGATTCCTCTCTCGCGGATGCTTTCGATAAGCGCATCCAAAGCGCTTGGATGAATGTAATTTGCCCTCTCCATGGTCACAAAGAATGGTTTTCCTTTGGTCTGCTTTGTGGAAAATGGGACATAGACGCATCCCTTCATAGGGTCTCTACGGATTGCGAGAAGGTTCTCAATCAACACGTATGGCTTCTCGTACTCCACTAGGGCATCCATCTGCTTCGTGAATCGTGGTACGCCGGAGCTGCTGCCCTTCAGTGTGTTCACTAGATCGTTGATGGTTTTGCGTTCGATTGCGATACCTTCCATACCGAGTATGTCTCCAATAGGTATCTTCTCCACAACATAACGGATGTTCTCCTTGTCCAACATTGACATCAAGTGCTTGACGGAGTTCATCCGCTTTCCGCCAGTCTCGTGCACATCAATGACAATCTCTGGGACATTTCCAAAGAGGTCGGACTGCATTGGTCACCCCTCACCGAACAAGGTCATGACTGAGGCCATTGCAACCTCTCGAGCAATGTTCATATCATCTGCAGAACCAATCACAATAACATCCCCCTCTTCAGGTCTTAGACTCTCAATGATGAGGAGGGTTTCAGGTTCATATGATAACAAGACATGAAAATCATCTGGAGGCATGACAAGTCGGACACTCTTCTGAATGAGAGTTGTGGCTCCAGCCTTTCCGTAACCTCCCTGGATGATTGCCTCATCTCTCTGCCTGATACCATCCGTCACCTGCGTTGCTTTATTCTTCACCAAGTTGGCATGGGCATGTTCATACATGACGAGTCGTCTGATTTCTAGTGAGAGACTAATTGGAATATCCACGGAGACTTCGTCAAACAACCTACGTCCCTTTGACGTTAGCTTCTGTCCCTGTTTCCCCTCTGGTTCAATGTAGTCTGCTTCTGAGAGGCGTTTCAATAGAGTCCGTGCACTCCCTTCACCAATCGACATCTTTCCACAGAGCTCATACCTTCCGAGAGGTTGTTCCCTACCAATCATGATCAGGGCCACAGCGGCATGATGTGGTTTGAAGGCTGGTGCTACTCGCCCATCTGCGGGTTGTGAGAGACTAATGAACTCGTCTTTCCATGTCAACTGCGGTTTTCTCCATAGTATTGTAGTTCAGTTTCCCTTATACTGTCATGTTCAGGCTCAGCATTCCAGATAAGCCCTTTGAGCTGTCGTGTCAAAGCAGAATCCAACATCGGAACTACCTGTGAGAATACAATGGCATTTGATATGATGTGGATGATTGTAAATGGAATGGCGGCAGTTATCGCGATTATGAAAGGGACACCAAACGTCACAGAGTATCCGATATTGGTTACCTGTTCAAAGATGAAAGTCACGACTGCTCCAGTCAATGCAAGCTCCCATTTTCTAGGTTCCAGTCTTTTTCCAGTCTTTCCAGTCTTGCCCATAATCGCCCCAGTTGCAACGATATAGAACCATCCGACGACCTGTGATAACCAGATTTGAGGGATGAATCCTCCCCAGGGATTTATGACTCCGAACAACAGTGACATGATGAGTGTTGACCAGATTGCCATCTGTGCTCCAAAGACATATGCTGTCACAAATAGAATACTGGAACCTAACTCGAGATTTGGGACTGATACCAATGCATAATTGCCAACTAGAGCAAGAGCGGTCATGATTGCAGTTATTGACACCCATCTGCTATCACTCATGCCTCTTCTGCGTTGACGAGTTTTCATGTTTCAGCCCCAGTTCCTTTCAGCTACGCTTACTCAATCTCCAAAACACTAGAACTACCAGAGCTACAAGAAGACCTCCCGCAACTCCTAGGTAAGTGATGAATCCTCCCCACGGTGGGTACAAATCTACAATTGTAGGAGTTGCAACACCTGCGAACCTGAAAGCGAGCTCATAAGGGACTCCAAAGGAATAGCTTGTGTTTGCCTCAATCAATATTCCAGAATCCAGAGAATAAGCCAGGTGTGTTATTTGGGGTTCGCCAAAACCTGTTGAGTCTTGCACGTAGTCAAAAATTATGCATTGATGCTGCTGATCATTCGAGTCGGTGATTGTGTCATAGCTTGATGCCATTGTTCCATTCAGATAGTTGCCAGAAACTCTCTCTGCAGAAGCATATGCTGTCTCATTGAGATTCTCTATTTCACTTAGACCAACTTCTATGATCAATCCTGGCCACCATTCGGTTGGTGTTCCCCATACTCCGAGTGTGAGGTCCTTTGCTACATTGGTGTCGTTTGCTAGAACAGTCACATTTCCAATTGTTAGGGAACCAAGGACATCTTGTCCGACAGAGGCTACACCGAAGAAAATAGTGGATTCATTCTGCGCAAGCCAATTCCCTCCTCCAGTATAGTACATGTTGAAGGCATCACTTGGAGTGGATTCAATTTCCCACAATATAGCGTGATCTACATCAATTTCTGAGCTGTATGCCATTGCTTGAGGTGTACTGCTGATGGAAACTGAAAGTAGAGCCACTACCAACAGGAGTGTTATACCTTTTCTCATTTTATTGTAACCTTCGTGTAGTTTGAATGTAGACTAAAGCTATGAAACCGAGTCCAGAAATCGACACAAACAATGTCCCTGGAAGTAGTGTTGGATCCTCTTGTGATTGGGATACAGGACCTGAGTAAATCCAATCCACTGTGTCACCGTCTGCGAGAGAATAGAGATTCACAGCTATCGAGGCAAACTCACCATTCACCCAGTATTGCCAACCGTTTTGTCCTTCACCAACGATTTCCTCTATGCTCCTGATATACGCCAATGGTCCATACCATTGTACTTGAACGTTAGCGACCTCTGATGTCACATCGAGGACTGTGGAGCCGCTTAGGTTGTCAAATTCCAAAATGGTTCCATTGCCAAAGTCTATTGAAACCGAGATTCCTTCTGCCGCGATGACCGTGTCTGGTTCACTCTCTGCAAGAACTCCAACAGGTTGGATTACAAGCAAGAGTGAGATGAGTGAGAGCACCCACCAGATATTTACACGGCACAAATTCATCACGTCATAGGATAGGTTAACCTATCCTACAACATCTTCCATTTAAGCATTCCCGCATTGGGTGTGACCGAAGCACCTAATACGAGTTCGAGTTTGACGAAACTCATTCGTGCGACCAGGAGAACCCCTTCTTGACTGATACAACTCCAAAGAAATACAATGGCTTTCTCTTTGTCATTGAGGGGATAGATGGTTCCGGTAAGACGTGTGCTTGCAAGGAGCTGGAAAAGAGACTACAATCTATCGGATATGACGTAGTCCATCTACGAGAGCCCACGACTGAGAGCCAGTGGGGGAAGGAGATCAGAACAAGGTCTCCAGCTGGTGAACTGAGTCCAGATGAAGAACTTGATCTTTATACAAAGGATCGTGAGTGGCATATTGCCAATAGGATTCTGCCTGCTCTCGAGAAAGGAAAGGTAGTCCTTATGGACCGCTATTTCTTCGCATCAGGTGCCTACCAGTCAACTGTCCTGAATCTTCATTGGAGTGAAATCCTCCGGATAAATCGTGAGGATATCTCAGCTCCAGAACCTGACATTGTGTTCATTCTTGATGTTCCAGCTGAAATTGGTTTGGAGCGTGCAACTGAAAGAACTGGAAAAGCAAATCTGCAGTTCGAAAAAATAGAACGTCTTGTCAAGGTGCGAAAGAACTACCTCGAGATGATAGAGACTGACAGTGCGACATTCAAATTGATTGATTCTAAGAATCCACTGGACCAAGTTATTGATGAGATATACGATATTATCACTGACACCATCATAATGAGTGAATAGAATCGCTTCTGAAACCCGAAATACCTCTCCAAAAAGCGCTTATTTTGTCGAAATTTCCCATTCACGAATCCAAATAAGACAAGGTTTTTTAGGCTGGTTCTTTGCATCGTAAAGTAATCTGGCCTTTACACTGACATTCCCCCAGGGACAGGGAGAGAAGTAAAAATGCCCGTTGCAATGCTGCTCATAGACTGGGACTCGAAGATAGGCGCTGTTCTAAAGGCAAAAGTTCCTGGAGACTTTGCGGACTATTACCGAGAAGATCTCAATACGGAAATTATGCGTATCTTCACGTCACACGCCATGGGAGACGCCACTGCTGGATTCTCATCATTGAGCGTTAGAATTGGCGGAGAGGAGTATAGTGTTGCCTCTTACTACACAGGAATTGTGAGGGAAGAGGAACAATACTGTGTATCACTCCTGCTCACAACATCTGAAGATCCAAAGACCTACGAGGCTGCAATTACCTCTGTGGTCACACCACTGACAAATGCAGTTGTAGCTATGACTGATGCTGAACTGCAGACTGAACTCGATAACACCTATCGTCGAATTATACGACTTGCTGGAATGACTGATGAGTCGCGCCTTGCACGTCTATTCTCAGATGAGGTTTCTCGAGCTGTATTTCCAAAGCTTTGGAAGGGTGGGATATCGAAAGAAGAACTTGAAGAATGGCTCAAAATGGTCACGGGCTTGCCAAGTGTCAGTGTTGATTCAATCATGGCTCCCTTTGAAGAGCTTGGTCTGGTTAAGACAGAGTGGGTTGATGAGATTGGCCGTACATGCATTTTCATGATAAAGGATCTAGAAGTCTTTCGTGCTCCGCCACTCATGGCAATGGAGTCAGCTGGCAGTGTGCTTGATCCTGAACTTGCAGCTGAATACAAAGGTGAAGTGCTTGAGTTTCTCACCGAGTGGCAGAAGACACCTGAGGATACAGTATCCGTGGCTCAAGTATTGGCGGATCCGGATTGCTATGACACGCTCAGTGAGCTTCGACGAAGACCGGTCAATATCTCAGAATTGGAAGCGACTCTAGCAATTCCGCCAAAGGAGTTGAAGTCTGCAATTCAGACTCTTAAGAAATTCAGAATCATCTCCGAGAAGAGGAGAAAGGGTGCTTCAGGCGAGTACGACAAGTGGCTGTTCTTGCTCAATGACATTCGTGTACGACTCTTCTTCCCCGAGTACTTCTTACAGACACTTGTCACAGATCTAGAGAAGACTCCTGATGATCCAAAACAGATGGAAATGGTGCATCATCACCTTCGCCTTCTGAGAGACAATTTCCCCAGGTAGTGGGATATCCTCATCTCGCTATTGAGATGGGGTTCAATTTTTGTCACACTTAGTGGAATTGCGGTTGGTCTGATTACTCTGCAGGTGACCTGCGATTTCCACAATTAACTCAGAGCGTTTCTGCGACTCTTTCACTCCTAGAAATCCATATATATGGGGACCAGCATCGTTTCTTTGAAATCTTTCAGAACAGGGTTGCATGGTTTCCCCCGTCAAAGGAACTCAAACACGGTCCCAAAGTGAGTTTCTAGGTCCCTATTTGCCCTTTGGGGCAAGTCTTGCGCATGTAATTTGATTTTACCATGCATCCTGTTGGAAAGAGCTCCACGGATGCGGAAGGTTCGTTTCGGCGGACCCCCGCTCCAACATCATTATTTCTTCTAGGGAGCATAATAGGTACAAAGAACATCAAAATACACACACGGAACAACTTAATCTATTCCTACAGGTTTAATCTAGTAATGGCTAGGCCTGCGAAAATGAGTTCCTCACTCCGAATCTGGTGATATTGAAGTGATCCACAATACCTTCCTTGTACGAATATCGACCCGTAAAATCATAGCATCGACACAGTACTGGCCAGTAGAAGTAACTGACGAAGCTATGGAGGAGTTTGTATCCACCAGGGAGGACCTGAGATCTGAGCACGACGAGGTTTCTGAACTACCATTAATTATTGGTGACCACAAGTTTCTCGGAAGAGATTGGATTGACGACTCGGTTTTAGTGTTTGTAACAGACAAGGGCGAGGATGAGGGCAATATCTACGAGAAGATAGATCAAGCACTGAAGGCTCTCACGAAGACTTTCAAGAAAAAGGGAATCGAGGGTGTTGTTGAAAATTATGAGACCCTCATCGAACCCTCAGTAACCACACGTCTGAAGATAGCCCTGGTTGGAGAGGGTGGTGTTGGAAAAACAACTACACTGCACCTCCTTCTTGGTGATACTCCCCCATTGCAGTATGTTCCAACTATCGCACTTAATCTGGAGACTGTAGAGAACATCCGCTTTGGTAACTACTCACTTGTTTTGTGGGATTTTGCAGGTCAGGAGCGGTTCCGAACACTCTGGAGATTCTATTTCCACGGTGCAGACGTCATATTCCTGGTTTGTGATTCGAGTCTACGTAATGTGATCATCAGCAAAGACATTCTAAAACTCATCAAACGAGATGCACCGAAGGTTCCAGTCTTTGCCATGGCAAACAAGCAAGACAAACCCAATGCTATGAAACCAGAAGTGGTCCAGAAGATACTTGGCATCCCAACATACCCAATGGTTGCCATCGACAAAGATCGACGAGACGAGATGCTCAGAATCTTGATGACCGCCGCCTCGCAATATGTCGGAGTTGCTCTTCCAGATCTCCCTGCATCTGAACTCCTGAAATTCACAGATGCGGCCACAGAAGAGGCAATCGCCGAAACAGCTGCTGAGGAGGAAGAAGAAGAGGATGATGATGAAGAGTATGAGACCATCATTGAGGAAGTGTATGTCGACGAGGATGGGCGAGTCTTAGAGGATATTGAAGATTACGAGATTATTGATGAAAAAGAAGTTGTAGAAATTGAGGAAGAGGTCGAAGAGATAGGGGAAATCGATGAAGAGGAAGAAGTTGTAGTCGACGAAGTTGAACCTGAAGAGGAAGAAGAGGTTGTCGAGGAGATCACAGTCGATGTAGAACCCTCGCCTGAAGAACCTGAATCTGTTGAGGTCGAGATTGAAGATGAAGAGGTGGAACCAGAAGAGGTCGAAGACTTTGAGGTTCCAACTATCGATGAGGACGAGGAAGCAGAGGTCGAAGTAAAGGCTCCTGAACCTGAGATTCTCGCAGAAGAACACTCTTACTTTGACGAAGGTCCGGAACTCGTTGTCGAGGAGAATGCTGAAGCCATACAGATGGCCAAGGACATCATTTTTGAGGCGCTGGAAGCCGATGACATCATTGTCGCTGAGATTGACCAGGTTTCTGCTGAAGAGATAGACATTGCCCTGGAGGCCATTGGCAGCGATGAAGCTATCCCCATAGACGACGAGACTGATGTAACAGACCAGTTAGACGAAGAATCACTCTTAGAGCTGGAGACCATTCTGGGTCCTCTAGACAGATCTGTAGGTGGATTAGGGGCTGTTGAGAATGAAGATGATGATGACGAGCACCTTCCGCTTAATGGAGAGACCCTAGCGGAACTGGACCGTCTTTTTGACGCTCGAGAATCTGAAGAATCTGATGAATGATACAAGAATATCGTCAATCGGAAAGACTGATTTGCTAGTTTGATTCTGCAATCGTGAGGGATTCCAGATGAAATTAGCAGAGGTTGAACCTGAAAAAAATGTGTTAGAGCTTGTTGTTCGAGTTGTATCAGTGGCCTCTCCACGAATGATTACTACAAGGTACGGCAAGAATACCCAACTCACAGAGGTCCTTGTTTCTGACGAACCCGGGTCAAGTGCAATTCTCTCCCTCTGGGGATACGGAAAAGGTAGTGACCTTTCAGCTGGAAAAGTGATCAAGATAATTGATGGTTGGGCAAAGGAGTGGCGTGGTAAGGTTCAACTGTCCCTTGGAAAGAATGGTAGATACGAGGAGCTTGATGACGATGGCTCAATCCCCACTATCACTGAGCTTGGATCTTCAACCGAGTCCACCATATGAACGGGGTCTTTCATTGGTTCTAGTCTATCTTTCAGCTCCTATCATACACAAAGGATCCCGTAAGGATGATTTCTGTCGTACAGTAGTGCGAGTCATTGAGGAGCGTGGGATACGCATCTTTGCTCCTCAGTTCCAGGAACCTGCAGAGCCTGAAGAGATTTACAGGAGGGATGTACACAACGTCAGAATGTGTGACTTTGTGGTGGTCGAAGTCTCCAAACCATCTCTCGGTGTGGGTATGGAGATTATGCTTGGAATAGAGCTAATGAAACCATTATTGATGTTTTATGAAATTGGTTCAAATCCCTTATCAAAGATGGTTAAAGGTGCTGACGGAAAAGTCCTTTTCGAATATCGTAGTCTTGAAGATGTTGAGCAAATTCTTCGAAGTCACAATCTTGAACACTTGATTGTACAGAAATGTCCGGCCTGCGACTCTCAGGTTGTCGAAGTGGACAATGATAACTTATGCTGCGTTGGTTGTGGTTTTGAGATTCATCAGACAACGGTGTAAATCATGGCGGAGTCACTGATTGACGAATCCAGCAGCAAGACTCAGGTCATTCTTCTCCTAATACTATCAGTGTCTATGGTTTCCAGTGCAAGTATCTTCATTCGATTGAGTACATCTCCTCCCCTTGTAATCGTGTTCTGGAGGACTCTCTATGGCGCAATACTGATGGCATCAATAGGTGCTGTTCGTAGAGATCTTTCTGCTCTGCGAAGACCAGTCGTGCGTGAGAACTGGCACTGGTTGGTAGCAATCGGAATCACTCTTTCGCTCCATTTCTCAACTTGGTTTCAGTCTCTCTTCATGACCACAGTGGCTGCGAGTGTCGTCTTGGTGAACACTTCCCCTATATTCACTGCAATTCTTTCAACACTCATCCTTGGTGAGGCTCTACGACGAAGGTCATGGATTGGAGTGGTTTTAGCAGTTGTAGGTGCGATCTTTTTAGCTTGGGGTGATTTTGGTGGGACTGATGTCGTTGCATTGACAGGTGACCTCCTGGCTCTCACTGGTGCTCTGTTTCTTGCTCTGTACTTCATTGGGGGCAGAAGATTTGCAAAAGAGATGCCAATCACAGTCTACACATTCATCATCTACTTGATAGCTGCGATGACAACCCTTGGATTTTGTATTCCCTTGAACCTCAATGTTATGGTGTTTGAGCCCAGTGAGGTGTTGATCTTTCTTGCTCTCGCTATCTTCCCGACAGTTCTTGGTCACTCTGTCAATAACTATCTCCTTACAAAGGTCCCTGCTTATGTTGTGTCAGCTGCTGTGCTTGGAGAACCAATCGGAGCAGCGATCATGGCGGCTCTAATATTCATTGAGATTCCAGGTCCCACTACAATCATCGGATTTATTGTCATTCTGATTGGAGTCGCGATTGTTCTCTCAGATATTGCAGCAAAGGAACGATCGAAAGATTCATCCCTTGATGACGCCAATGGGTCGTAGTCGTACCGCCTTGGTGGCGATTCCTACGGCATCTGAGACCTTTACGACTTCGTCCACGTCCTTGTAGGCTCCTGGTGCTTCCTCTGCAATGACTATCCCCTTGGTTGCCCTGACGATGATTCCTTCACTGGCAAGCTTGCTCTGCACTTCTTTTCCAAAGAACTCCTTTTTGGCCCTGGAACGGCTCATGAATCTTCCAGCACCATGTGCAGTTGAACCCCAAGTCAGGTCCATCCCTTTCTCATTGCCAATCAGAATGTATGATGCGGTACCCATTGTTCCAGGAATGAGGACTGGTTGTCCAATATTGCGGTATTTACTTGGAATCTCTGGATGTCCAGGTGGAAATGCTCGGGTGGCTCCTTTTCTGTGGACGACAACCTTTCGCCTCTTTCCCTCAACGTCATGCTCCTCAACCTTGCCAATGTTGTGAGCCACATCGTAGATGAGACCCATGTCAAGGTCTTCCGCTGATTGACCCATTATATTTGCGAATGTTTCACGAGTCCAGTGCATCATGACCTGCCTATTCGCAAAGGCGTAGTTGGCTGCCGCACTCATCGCCCCTAGGTATGCCTGTCCTTCGGGAGTAGTTGTAGGTGCACAACAGAGCTCCCTGTCTGGAACATCAATCTTGTATTTCCTCATAGCTTGTGTCATGATTTTGATGTATTCAGAACATACCTGGTGACCCAGACCTCGGGAACCACTGTGTATCATTATCATGACCTGTCCCTTTCGGTTGATGCCCATAGCTTTGGCGGCTTCATTATCATAAATCTCGTCTACCAGCTGTATCTCTAGAAAGTGGTTTCCAGAACCAAGAGTACCACTCTGCTTGAGACCTCTGCTCTTCGCAGAGTCAGGTACATCATCAGTGTTGGCAATCTCCAGCTTACCGTTTGCTTCCTGATGATCTAGATCTTCCTCCCAACCGTAACCCTCTCCAACAGCCCATGCAGCACCATTGGCGAGGACCTCATCTACACCCTGGAAGTTTCTCAAGTGTATCTTGCCCTGCTTACCTACTCCAGTTGGTATTTCTTGAAAGAGCGTGTCGATCAGGGTACGAAGTTTTGGTCGCACATCTTTCTCATCAAGATTAGTCCGGAGAACACGTACTCCACAGTTGATGTCATATCCAACACCACCGGGAGATATTACGCCACTCTCATAATCTGTGGCTGCAACACCACCAATAGGAAATCCATATCCCTGGTGTCCATCAGGAAGTACAATACTGTGCTTGTAGATTCCTGGAAGACATGCTGCATTTGTCGCCTGAGTGAAAGTCTTGTCCTGCTTCATCTTTCGCACAAGAAGATCTGAAGCGAAGACTGTCACAGGGACTTTCATACAAGGTTGTGTGTCCTGTGAAATTTCGTACATGTACTCTGATACTTTCTTGACTTCCAAAAGAACCACTCTCTCTATCAACGGCGCACCGCTTCGTGACACCTGCTATAAGGCTTGTGAAGTAGCTTGACCCAGAATCTTATTACTCGCAACTCATAGAGGTTGGTCGGGCATGACTGCCCTATACAAGAAAGGAGGATGAGTCACCAGGTGCCGGATGTACGACTGACTGCAATGGTAACTTCTCACGGCTGAAGCTGTAAGGTCAACCAGGATGATCTCACTCGTCTCTTACAGACTGCTGGCATCCTTCCCTCCGGATCAACCACTACGGAGGAAATTGGTGATGACGCTGTGGTCCGTGTCGTCAACGATGATGTGGCAATTGTAGAGAACGTGGATATCTTTACACCTATCCATGATGACCCTCACGTTCAAGGAGAGATTGTCGCTTGTAACGCAACAAACGACATCTTTGCCATGGGTGCTACAGACATTCTCTCTCTTCAGGCGTTCTTGGCTTATCCCAAGGAATTACCTGAGGAAATTGTCGTTGGAGTCCTCAAAGGAATGAGAAGTTTCATGGAACGCCATGAAGCAAAGCTCTCAGGTGGTCAGACAATCACAAATCCTGTCCCCGTTTTCGGGGGGATTGCACTTGGCACTGCGCATCCGCGTGACATTGTCTACTCACAGGGCGCCAAGCCTGGTGATGTGATTCTTTTGACAAAACCACTGGGTATCCAACCAGCGATGAGATCGTACAGGGACCTCAAGGATGAGAAGCGAGACACGCTCTTATCCGCGTTCAAGGAATCCGACCTGAAACGAATGCAGGAAACTGCTGTCAGAATCATGACTTTCAGCAATCTTGAGGTGGCTCAGGCGATGCGCGCTGTTGGAGTACATGCTGCAACAGATGTCACGGGATTTGGTCTACTCGGACATGCTGGTAACGTCTGTTCTCTCAGCGGGGTCGATGTGATCATCGATCAAGTCCCTGTCATTCGTGGAACACTTCAACTTGCGGAGTTCTTTGGTCACAAGCTGTCGACTGGTCTTGGTGCGGAAACTGCTGGTGGAATGCTTGTGTTCTTGGACTTTGAGAAGAAGGAAGAGTTCTGTGGAATCCTTGCTGAGAATAAACTGCCCTGTTGGCCTGTTGGCAAAGTCGT
>DXJI01000047.1 GCA_019057595.1 Candidatus Thorarchaeota archaeon | reverse complement strand
GTTCTTGTTGCTCTGCATCCTGCCTGCTGAGTCGATCAATACAATGTCGATATGTCTGGCCTTTGCGTGTGCAATCGCATCATACGCAATGGCTGCGGCATCAGATCCATAATCCTGTTTTATGACACGTATATCCAGCCTCTCAGCATGTTTCTCAAGCTGCTCGATACTTCCTGCTCGAAAGGTGTCGCCTGCAGCGATGACCACACTGAACCCTTTCTCTTTGAAGACATTTGCAAGCTTAGCCAGGGTAGTTGTCTTTCCAGTCCCATTGACCCCCACAAACAGTATTGTGGTAGGTTCTCCCTTCTGTTTTTTCTCAGTGGCGAACTCAATTGGATCAATCGGATGCTCCGGTGTTAGTACCTCAAGAACTGACTCAAGAATAGCAGTCTTGAAGAACTTGCTGATGTTCTCGAGTCTTCCAGTCCTGGTCCCAAGAACTTTCTCCTTTGTCAGGTCACAGATGTGCTCAGCAACCTCCACAGCCACGTCATTCTGGATCAATACCATCTGCAGCTCCCAAACCGCATCCGCGAGGTTCTTCTCACTGAGCTCTTTGGTAGTGGCTTTTGTGACAGCTGTGTCTATAGCTCCTCTGAGCTTTTCGAACAATCAGCTACTCCTCCTGACCGGGAACCTGCGCACCACCCTGTACCTGTGCAGCTAGTTGTTGAAACTGTGTATTTAGAACAGAGGCTCGCTGCACCAGTGACTGATACTCCTGTGCTAGTTTCTCATACTGCTTTTCAAGGCTCTCAACTGCCTCGGATACGACCTGTTTTGCCGACTCGACACTCTGTTCTATCCTGATTCCACTACCGAGTCCCCGAGTTACCTTGGAAGGATTCACAATCTTTGCCTCAACGAAGATGCTTCCACCCACATTGATGAGCATCTCCTCTCCCTCTTCCTTTTTCTCAATCTCTTCAAGGACCGAAAGTCCAGAGCGATAGTTTGTGAGGTATACTTGGATTGCCTCGAGACGTTGCTGCATCATACCGATATTTGACTCGGTCATCTGCTGTTCAGTATAGAGTTTTTGAAGCAGTTTTTGCTGGTCATCACTCATGAGAAGTCGGTCTCCAATCCTAGCAATTTTCTGAGATCTAAATTCTGGACCTCTTCGGGCTTTATCTCTTTGATCTCTGTAATTTCGATCTCTCTTCTCTTCACCCTGTGACGACTACCAAGCTCAGAGAGTATCTTCTCCCTGACATGGGATTCCTTCTCTGCAAGTAGTTCTCTATTGAAAGTGAAATTTCTCTTATTCTTCTTGTAAGCACCTGATGCGCGCCAGATTTTCGACATCCACAATACACCTCATCATACGAATCCAAGGACCTGACTGATGTGGGCCAGTTCAACACCTGTTGTTTCAGTCCCTGCAATCATTCCATCGATGTTTGCCAATACACCCAGACTAGTGAATGGACTTCCTCTGTTCACTGTACCGACTTCGACCTCTACTTTTAACAGCTGTGCTAGGAGTTCTATCTCTCCCTCCGTCGCTAAGGGATGCACAATCGCTCCTTTGTTCGTTGCCACAGTGTTTGCTCCAACTATAGGCAATTTTGCAATACTACCGGGAACCACTTCAACCCCAAGCGTATCTGAAATCTTCTGTCTTGACTTGAAATCAAAATCTGGATGGCACATCGCACCATTATCATTGGTGATGATTATGTTTCCGAGAGCTGTCATCTTGTTATCGATCCAATCAACGTTCACTCCAGAGGAGGTTCTGATTTGTTCGAGCTCGTCATCAGAGGTCGTGTATGGGACAAGAATCCCATTTGACGTAGCAACTGAGACCAAACCCACAGCATCAAGAGTCGCAATCGTTGACTGAACGAGTGGTAGATTGAAAGTCCTCTCGATTGTATCCAATGCTTTCTCAGACATGTTTGAGCTAGTAAATACAAAACTGTCTGTGGCGATTCCGTAGGCTCCAACACAAGAATCGCCCTCGAAGTCAGTTCGGGCGATCATTCTGGACTATCCCTCCGCAAGGTAGACGCGCACAAGATTATCTGAGTTCTTGGTCGCTCGTATCCTCACTCTTCTGGGAGGTTTCTGAATACCTCTTGACCAGATTCTTTCATTGACTTCTGGTTGAATTAGTATTTCCTCAGGTTTCATGTGCCTCTCAACAAACTTTCGGAGAACCTTAACAGCCTTGTTGGACCTGCGTGTTCTAGGTCCTGTCCAGTATGCCCTTCTCAGTGGGACTGTGTAGATTCGCTCGTCAATGATCTCTTCTTCCTCTTCGGGCTCTACTTCTTCAGGGACTGTTTCAACTTCCTTAGCGTCAGTGGGTTCTTCATCAATCTCTTCGATCTCCTCAATCTCTTCAATTTCAGGTTCCTTTTCAGAGACCTCGGCTTCTGCTTCTTTCTTCTTCTTCTTAGACATCTATGCCCACCTTACTATGGCTTTAGCTTAGACTGACGCCAGTTACGCTGCGAAGGTGTTCTTCTCAGTTTACCGCCAGTCTTGACGACGACCCATGTGGGAACTGAGGAATTACTTCTCATTGCTTTCGCCATCCTCAGCTTCTTTGCCAAAGGCTTGTTTCGTGCCATGTTCTTCACCTATTGCAGCTATTCATCTGAACGAGATCTTTCGTTCGCGTTCCTTTCCCTGGAGCTGTTGTAGGAGGCCTTTCAGTTGTTCATCGGTCACCCGATCCTTGAGCCTTCCTGAGTTCGCCAGCTGGATGAGTTGTATCTCAATCTGCTCGGCAAACTGAGGTTTCACCATCCTGATGTTCGTGAGTCGAGCGCGTGCCTCAGGAGTGAGTATCTGCCTCAGCAGAGCCTCCTTCTGTGCCTGGGCCTCAGCAACTTGTTGATCGCCGGCCTGTTCCCTGAGTGCCTGCTCTCGAAGTTGTGCCTCCTTTTGGCGGCGGATGGCTTCGAGTTCATCATCACTCATTGCGTCTTTTCACCTGGCTTAGTATTTCTCCAGTTCTGGGATTGCCTTTGAGAGTTCTTGTTTCAAGGTTGATGACAGTTTGTCCATATACGATCTACCAATATCGGTCATTTCTCGCCCCTTAGTTGCACGCTTCGTGATGAAGCCAGCCCTCTCGAGCTGTTGGAGTGCGGTCCTTACGATAGCACCGCTACCCTTCTGGAACTTGTTGGGCTTGACACCGCGTCTCTTCCGACCACCATACTTGATTCGCAGTTTCTCAGTACCAATTGGTCCGTTAAGATAGACCTTACGGAGAATGCTTGCACACCTGACAAACCAGAAATCTGGGTCGTCTGGTGCTCGCTCCTTATGAGATCCAGTTTTTACAAACTGCATCCATTCGGGTGGAGCAATCTCCTCTCTGGACTTTAGGTCCTGTGCGAGCCGGCGTATCAAGATGTTTGCCGGAATATCGTAGACTGTAGGCATATGTCAGCCACCAAACTCATTGAGAACAGGTCACCTCACCCAATTTTAGCGAACGACCCACCTCAAAAGGCTGGAGTCACCGTCTAGAGTCCGCATAAAAGATTATCGTTGTGTTGGCGCTTTGTTCACTTCACAATACTTCGCATCTGGCGAGTTTTGTAGATTACTGCGGTGTTTCCACGCATACCATCAAGTCTTGCTCCTGTCTTTTGACACAGGAGGTCAATGATTTCGGTCTTGTTCTTGTCCCCGATTGCGTTTCGTAGGATGCGGACCTTGATGAATTGATGCTTCTTGAGGAGCCTCTTTGCCTCTTCAACAATGTTCTCTGACACTCCTCCTTTTCCAATCTGCATCATTGAGGG
>DXJI01000046.1 GCA_019057595.1 Candidatus Thorarchaeota archaeon | reverse complement strand
TTGACAGGTGTGTTTCGATATCACCAATGAAGTCTAAGAAACCCCGATGGTATATCTTGTCATCCAGAATAGCATGTCCTGGAGCTCGTTGTTCCATGAACTCGGTGAACACACCAGCATCGAATGCAACCATCCACTCATCAGACATTGCTTCGAACAAGCGTTCACGCATTGTACGACCTGTCCAAAAGGGAATGATTACATCACGGTAGGTGTTCCTAGCCTCCTCACTCAGTAGGAACGGAGTCCTCTCACGGGAATTTGCAATGTCAAGATCATCTAGAGTATGACAACACAGCTCAGGATAAGTGGGCGAGGCTCTCGGAGCAGGACCTCTCTCACCAACAATGAGCTCTCCATCATTAATGCAGATTGTTTTGTTCTCTAACAAGTGCTTGAAAGCGAGAGCTCGTGCGATGGGTGTTGAGACCATGTTTGCACCCCCGCTCTGGTAGAAGTCTGTCAGAAGCTCGGCTCTCTCTGAAGAGATGTAGGGCTTTGTGCTCACGCTTTGTTCACGCAATCGCTTGACCCTTTCAGACTGCATCATGAAACCTCACTAAGGATTGCAAATCGACTAAGCAGTTTCTTCTATAAAGGTCACGCACGCGTCATTCATGGAAACCAGGTTTTGCGATCAAGCGACCTAAAGAACTGTTCAACACTCCAAGACTCACTAGCAATGCTTCATCAAGACGTACGGTCTCAGTACCCTGATCGGGAATTGTATTGACCCAGAAATCAATGTTTGATTTGATGGTTTCTCGCTCCTCTTTGAAGACCTCTAGGATACCGTGCCCAGGACCACCAAAGATAGCCAGTACAGACTGTGTCCCTGAAATGGTTGACCTCAGGTCTTTTTCGAGTTTTTCAAAGGTAGGAGCCTTCCTTGAGAAACCAATCCTAGTAGAATCATCTTCATCCTCAAGCAGAACACCGAGTTCCCGTACTCTTTCGACAGCGAATCCCCAGTAATCTTCAACATCCTCTCGATCTATTATCTCAAGAGAGATTTGAGGTGAGGTCTTCTTCACTCTGAACAACGTGGGATCACGTTCACTAACCGTCTTGGAGTAGTTGACAGGTCTATCGAGACCTAGGTCAACCTTTCCTGATCGAATCTGCACTCCCCACCTCACGACACCTTCCTGTAGGTTTGATTTTTTAATCTCCAATGGATGACTCCTTGTCCTCAGAGGAGGGAGGATACCTGCAAACTTGAGGGAGAGAGATTTAGGAAAGATCCTCTTACGAAGGTATTGCGGCGTGTCCATAAATCTGAGAAGCTTCGTAAGCAGATCTGCATCCCGTTTCTTACTAGCAACTAATGTTCCAGTGTCGTAGATGTACACACTGTTAACTCGAAATACAGCTAGCGCTCTGGCTATTGACCCGGCTTTCACCGTCTTCTGACGGAGGTCCGAGGAATCCATGAGGGAAGTGTCAGGTATGGCAACACTCAGAGTCAATTTTGTGTCCTCCTAGAGGTCAAGGGTGAACCATAGGATTGTTTGATTGGGTTCTTGAAGAATTCTCATGTCCGCGTAGGTCATAGCCTTGACCTCGGTGCGGGTATCATGTTTTTCGTGGTCAATGTTCTCACCAAGGGCTCGAGCTTCTAGCATGTAGCCTTCGAGAGTGGCTTCGAGGTGGTCCACATGGAACTTGGAATAGAACTGTCCCTTGATGTCAATCAACGCAATCAACTCACCAATCCACTCCACTAGGAGCTCCTCAAGATCTGTCCCTGTAACCGAGATTTCAACTGTATCCAGAGGTTCCACTGTGGAGGTATCGAGGATGACTTCGAATGTGGCCAGTGCAGCCTGCTCGAAGGCATCAATCAGGTCTGGAGCCCAGCACTCAATTGTGATGTCAGCTGTGTGATCATGAAAATTGAATCCGCGCTCCAATTGTTTTGTTCACCTTCTGAGCCAACCACGACAAGAAGCTTAAAAGGCATTTCCAACGGTGGCAATCCTAAGCCGAGGTAGCCAAGCCCGGATTACGGCGCTGGTCTTGAAAACCAGTTTCTTTGTGAAGCTGACAGCCAGGCCAACCAGTGTTCTAGGACGCGTGAGTTCAAGAGTTTCGTCAATCCGACGAGATTGAACAAATCTCACCCTCGGCGCCATTTCTCTTATACAAAAGTTCACTTTTGGGTATCTCTCTTACGGGGGAGATTACAATAGTGAGATTCCCTGAGGGTCCGATGAGGGAGGTATTCATCAGGGACATTGTGAATGAGCCGTGGTGACTAGATTATCTACTTGAAGGTGTCTCCCTACACTCCCTCCCTACGAATCAGCTTTGTTCTTTGAGTAAAGGAGCAATAATCGTGATGATACCAGCAATAATAGGCAAACTATACATGATAATTGGTCCCGGTGCGTTCGGGTTTATGTGAGGGGGTGGTCCCCAGGGTCCAATGGGGAATAAGAAATACTGCACACCGATAATAAGGCTGATGAGTCCAATAGCGAAGAAGAAAATCCGATGTTCTGCTGGATTAGCCCGCCACCATAGGATTTGAATAAAGCCATAGAAAAGAAATATCCCAGGAATACCCAGTATAAACGGAATCGCTTCGGGATAATAGCTGAAAGTCGTCGAAGCCGAAGCTGCCACGATCAGAAGAAGAACAGTACCAAACATCAGTAAGTACGCAATACTCGCAACTAACAGAAGAATGGCTGCACTGATTATCAAATAACGCATACTTCTAGGGGTCATTGAGAGCACACTTCCATAACCACTCCAATCAAGGTTCCTACAATTATCGATTAACTTGTTAATAAAATCTTCAATTGAAGCCTGGAGTTCAGTTGTTACCCGTCTCCGCCACTTTGTCACGCATGAGTTCGAATCTCGTCCTCGGCGCCATATCTTCTCTTCCATGCTCAATCAATTCAAATGGTGGATGGTTGTTCGATGTTGTTGTGAATCAACATGTCTACCCACTACAACCTTCAGTGTAGAAT
>DXJI01000007.1 GCA_019057595.1 Candidatus Thorarchaeota archaeon | reverse complement strand
TCGGGTGTTGTTGCCAATCTTGCCATGTATACCGCAGTGATGGATCCAGGGGAGAGGATGATGGCTCTCTCAATTGCTCATGGAGGTCATATCTCTCACGCCAGAAGAAATCTTGGTGGTACTGCAGGTGCAATCAGAGGACACAAGGTACGGAACTGGATTTTCGATGACAAAGAGTTCAATATCGATGTCGACGCGAGCAAAGGCCTCATAAAAAAGATGCAGGAGAAAGGTGATGAGATCAAGTTTCTTCTCTTCGGAGGGAGTGTCTTTCCATTTCCTCATCCGGTCAAAGAATTTCGTGAGATTGCAGATGAGTACGGCATGACAATTGGCTATGATTCTGCGCATGTTTCTGGACTGATTACTGCTGGACGTTTCCAGGACCCATTGAGAGAGGGTGCAGACATAATGACTGCTTCTACTCACAAGACAATGCCTGGACCTCAGCATGGAATCGTGCTGGCAAAGGAGGAGTATGCTGAAGCTATCAAGCGAGCTTCATTCCCAGGTTTGCTCAGTAATCATCATCTTCACAACGTTGCAGGTCTTGCTGTAGTCTTAGCAGAACTGATGGAGTTTGGTAAGGACTACATGGATCAGATTTTGAAGAATGCTAAAGCACTGGCACAGTCACTCCATGAGAGAGGATGGAGCATCATCGGAGAGCACAAGGGCTTTACTGAGTCGCACGTGATTCTAGTTGATGTCACAGAGACCCCGATGAAGGACGGTAGAACTGTGGAGGAAGAGCTAGAGGACGCAAATATCATTCTCAACAGGAACCTTCTCCCATGGGACAAGAAACGGGGTAGGGACTACAAGACTCCTGGAGGCATTCGACTTGGTACCAGTGAGATGACCAGGTTGGGTATGAAAGAGTCTGAGATGGATGCAGTTGCCGAGTTCATGCACCGTCTTGTAATGAAGGGTGAGAAGACCGAGAAGGTTGCAGCTGAGGTTTCGGAGTTCCGCAAGGACTATCAGAAAGTGCATTATGCATTTGACACTGAAACTGATGCCTATGCCCATCTTAGGTTCATGTAGGGCCTGTTCATGACAGGCACCCATCCGAGGGATTTCTAGTGGATATAGAAGAAGCACAGGAAATGATGCGTAAAATATACCTAGAGCGAGACATGGCTCGAGGCGTTGACGGAACTCTGAAGAGAACTTTTGATGAGTTGGAAGAGTTGAGAGATGCCATTCAGAAAGAAGATTCCAGATCAGCCATTGCAGATGAAGTTGCAGATGTATTCGCATGGTTATGCTCTATAGCCAATTTACTTGAGATTGACATTTCTGAATCTTTTTACAGGAAATATAGTGACGTCTGTTCAAAATGCAAGAACTCACCTTGTGATTGTCCAGCTGACCATTAGAAGAGTTAATAAACCGAACAGCATGAGAAAGGCCACCTTAAGTCAAGGTGATTAAAGATGCCCAAGACAGCCAAAAAACGTCGGAAGAAACGTGGAGAGGGCCCCATGCCCAGTGGTGGAGCTGGCCTAATTCGGTTCTTCGAAGATGAAACCCCAGGCATCAAGGTAGGGCCTACTCTGGTTGTTATACTAGCAGCAATACTTGTGATCGCCACAGTGGTCGCACATATCTTCTCGCTATGATCAGCTAGCTAGTGAACATGCCCTAAGGATTATAAAGAAACCAGGGCCGGGTGGCTCGGCCAGGACTGGTGACCGCCAAATGAAAATAAAGAGCGAACTGAACAAATACTGTCCCAGATGCCGCAAGTACACTGAGCACTCCGTTTCAATTGGAAAACCAGGAAAGAGGCGGAGAGTGGCTGAAGGAGAGAGGCGGATGGCAAGGAAGACCCGTGGGTACGGATCATTTCCCAAGCCAATCCAAAAGAGGTTCGCTAAGACCACAAAGAAGACTGTCCTGAAACTCAAGTGCAAGGACTGTGACCACATCATCCAGGCCAAGAGCATACGCCTGAAGAAGGTCGATGTCCAGAGAGCGTAGGTGATTCGAATGCCGAAGGGTGATATCGTTCAACAACCAAGGTCGCGGTTTCTAAGGGTGAAATGCCTAGACTGCGAGAATGAGCAAATAATTTTCGGGCACGCATCCACAGAAGTGAAATGCCTGAAGTGTGAAAAGGTTCTGGCAAGACCCAGCGGTGGTAAGGCAAAACTGGAGCCAATCGCCAGAGAGATCGAAGTCCTTCCATAGGATGTGAAGAAAACTGGTCCTGAAACGTGCTGCGTGGCCACACCCAGATGAATATGCTATTGCAGTTGCTACCAAAGTAGCAAACTATGGAGCCTATGTTGTACTACCTGAGTTTGGTGAGAAAGAGGGCTTCATTCACATATCTGAGATCAGCAGTACATGGGTCAGGAACATCCGAAATCACATTCAAGAGAATCAGCGTGTTGTAGTCAGAGTACTAAAAGTTGACACCGATAAGAAACATATCGACTGTTCTCTCAGAAGGGTATCTACAGAGTCCAAAAGAACCAAGAATAATGAATGGAAACGTGCCCAGAAAGCTGAGAAACTTCTCGAACTGATAGCAAAAGAGAATGACATGACACTTGAACTGGTCTATGAGAAGATTGGCTGGCCAATGGAGGATGTCTTTGGAGAGATCTATAAAGGACTTGAACTTGCATCCGATGGTGGCGTTGAAGTTTTCGAAGAAGTTGCTGCAACAAAGAAGCTTCGGAAGCAGGTCGCAGATCTGGCAGAGCAGCGAATCGAAATACCTTCTGTAGAGATTGATGGAGAAATGACTATCACAGTTCCTGGTCCGGATGGCATTAAGGTCATCAAGAAGGCTCTTTCAACAGGACTTGTTGAGGGAAAGAAACACGATAAATCAACCACAGAAATCTACACCCTTGGCTCTCCTCGCTACAAGCTCAGAATAGTAAGTCCAGACTACCAAGAGGCAGAAGAAGTTCTCTCAGACGTTTATGGTCTGATAGAAAAGACCATCAATGGTGGTTCTGGAAACATTAGTTTTATACGAAAGTAGGGGTCGACTATGCCTCACCTCTATAAGTGTCAGAAATGTGAAGAATACACTCTCAATCAGAGAGAGTGTCCTAAGTGTGGAAGTTCGGTGTCCAGTCCTAAACCTCCAAAATTCAGCCCACAGGACAAGTTTGGAGACTACCGGCGGAAGGCAAAAAGGAAATCACGTGAATTGTCGGGCGAGTAGTCAATTTTGTTTTGCAGAAAAGAGAGCCTGGCGATTGATTGTGAGTCAACCGCCAGTCTGTTTGTTCTTAGTACAGTTCAACTGGTACCCAGAAACTGTTCCAATTCACAGTGAACGAGGGTTCACCATGATTCACGTTGTTCCACCAGAGCAGTCTGATCTGATAGTTCATTCCTGGACTCATTGGAACATCCTGTGAGTCACCACCATCCAGAGGTACTAGAAACTCAATGACACCGTCACCAGTTGCGAACTCTGATGAATTGGTTCCAGTTGAATCCTCAGCCCATGTTCCGTCATAGCGAATGTGACCATCGAAGTCCTGACCATTGTAGTTTACGATACGAAGGTCAGAGTCCTCTATTGAATCTAGGGGCGAAATTTGAATACCGAACGCATCATCACCCAAGGTGTAGTTGTCCATCTGTACCCCGTAGTACATATGGGTGGAGTTGGATTTTGTGTAGACTGTCGCGTCGTAACCACCACCAAATGATACCGGATAGCTGGTGAAACTCTGTTCGGACCCATTGATGCCACCATCAAGAGTTATTCCCATGTCATCTGCGGCAAGCTGTGGTTGCCAATCAGCCTGAGTCTTGTTCAGCCACTGATAGTACATCGTGTAGTCAATCTCGTAGATTTTGACTGTCCCAAAGGATGATGAGAAGTAGGGCTCTTTGAATGCACCATGTAGATCAACTGGCATATGGGAGATCCACTCTGTGTCTTGCCAAAGTACCTGATCCAGACTTATTCGAGTGTCTGGGAGATTCAGCGCAGTTGCTTCCTCCTGAGTGCGTGGTTCTCCAAACGCCATGAGTTTGAAGATTGTGGACTCATAGAAGGGAGGTAGTGTTTGATCGCTGGAATCGAGGTAGGTTGCATCGTCTATGACATTGCTGCCCAACCTGTCCTCTGCAATCCGAACCATCCAAGGCCATTTGCCCTCATCGCCACCGAATCCCGAGTATCTGTGACCGAAGTAGACCAGTACATGTGTCGTATTCCAGTTATTGAATGTCTTCAGGGAGTCCGTGAGATTGAGCGACATCATCGCATAGCCCATCAGGGCTATTTGCGTTGAATTGAACGTCGCATTATCTACTATCGTTTTCGCATCTGACGCACTATTTATCCAGTAGCCATAGTCCCACCAACTAGCAACAACCGCGTCAGAAGGTAGATTGTTGCGAATATAGGTCATCGCAGTCTGCCAATCTGTAGCTTGACTAGGTGCTGAAAGTTGAGCCTGTGCAAACTCTGGATTTCCAATTTGGAAGGAAACGTACTGGACTCCGAGAATGATGTTCACTGATAGTAACAGTCCAACGAATGCAAAGGCAGTTAGTGCATGTTCAGAGGTCAGGGAAGTACTCATCCTGAACCTTCGCCTCTCAAACACTGACTTCTGTGTGACAACTTTCGCATATGGTGAAAGGATATTGTAAGTTGCAATAGCAGCCAGAATTGCAACTCCGGGTGCAAGAATCAGCGTCAGACGAATCATGCTTCCTGCAAAATAGACTGATGTGATTCCATAGAGAAGGATGAACCAATCTTCATCTCGACCACGCTTGAATGCAAAGTACATACCGAGCGGGAAGAAGAAAATCAGTATCAATAGGGTGTTATAGAAACTCCCCCATGGAGCCGGCAAGTGTTCAGCAACAGATGCAAGGATTCGTTGATCTAGACGTGTGAAGGGATTAATTACTGTAATGAACTTGGCACCAAGTCGTATTACCGGATTGGATGTGTACGGAGTGATTTCAAGCTCAGTGCCTCCAATAGTCATCATGTAAGCAACCACACCTACAATGGGTGCAATCAATCCAACAAGGATTGGTTTCATATGCGGTGCTAGTTTACTAGCGGTTGCTTCACGATAACCTCCAATTCTAAGCCAGATTTCATAGAATACCATGAGACCCACAACACCAATCGGGGCAAGAATTGTAAAATCAGTGAGGTTTCCGAATCCATTTCTGGGAATCAGATTTCCAATGAAAATCCCTAGTGAGAGCGTAATCATGTAGGTCGAGAGGAGTCTTTTGCTATATCGTCCCATCACTAGCATAGTAAAACCATACAGAGCCAGAAGTCCAAGCAGGAAATCAGCAGCACCCCACGATATGAGCAGATAACCAAGTGAAACGCCTGCAGCGGCACCTGAAAGTATAGAGCCTCGCTTGATACTTCGCAGGAAGAAGTATGAGGTCAAGACTATAGCAAAAACACCGATAGCTTCGTTATCATAGAACCCAGCTATTGTTCGTGTGAGGTATGCTGGAATAAACGCCATGAATATCCCACTGAATAGACCAACTGTGTTGTTTGCAAGCTCTTTGCCAAGGTAGTATGCAACAATTGTGGTCAAAGCGCCCATGAAAGCTGGAAGGGCAAGGGAAACAGTAAGAACGGATACCTGAATTCCAAGTCCATTGAATAGGAAGTAGAAGAAGGCGCTTGTGAATGGTACACCAACATAGCTGGTTGTAGCCATATCACGGCCCCATGGTACCCATGTAGCATCATCATACCAAGTGAAGAAAGCGCTGTATCCATTCTCAGCAACATAATCAGTAACCCTGAGCTGGAACCAGGGGTCGAAAGCACGAACTATTGGTTGAGAATCAATCAATGGTTCCAATCTAAGTAGCAAGGCGGTTGTGAATATGAAGAGAAGAGCTACAAAGAGCATTATGGAACCACGAGAAATCTTTGCTTTTGGTCTGTGGAATACCTGACGTAGGAATCTTCCAGAAGACCGTTTGAACTTGCCATATGACATTTAGGGTGCAGTCTCCGTGCTGTTTCGAACTATCGGCAGCGATTTTGCGTTGTGCTAAAAAGGTTGCTGTTAATAGGAAACTCGTCCTATGCTATAAAACGCACTAAATAGGAAAATAGGGACATGGTAGGGAAGACAATCCCTACTCAGCGTTCTGTGTGGCTAGATGGATGCAATGAACTCTTCGTATCCCTTGGCGTCCATGTGCTCAGCCAGGTCAGCATCGAGATTGGACGGTTTGATCTTGAACATCCATCCTTTGCCATAGGGGTCTTCATTCACAATCTCTGGAGCGTCCTCAAGTTCACCATTAACCTCGACAATCTCACCTGCAATAGGTGTGAAGATGTCAGAGCTTGCCTTCATGGACTCCACCAACCCACATTCGCCGTTGGCCTCGAGTATAGTACCAACCTCAGATATTTCCACGAACGTGATTTCGTGAAGGGAGTTCTGAGCGTAGTCAGTTATACCAATAGTGGCCACATCTCCCTCAACCTTAATCCATTCATGGTCCTTGCTGTATCTCAGTCCTTCTTTGATTTCGGTTTCACCCATTTCCGATCCACCAACGGTCTGCGAAAGGATTGCGCAGCTTAAATCAGTTTGGATGTTTTGTTCTCGAAGCTCCATAGAGGGCTGCATCGTAGAAGGGCCACTTTGTTACCTCTGCCTTTCTCATTCTTCCTTTGATGTCGACTTCAACAATATCACCAAGGTCCACAGTTTCTGGTGTGACATAGGCGAGGGCTATACCTTTGTTTATTGTTGGTGCCAGACCGCCACTTGTGACTTCACCGATTTGTTTTCCATTCCGAAGAAGAGGGTAGTGCTCCCGTGGAATTCCACGATCTATCATTAGTAGACCAATACGTGTCTTACGAATTCCACCTTCTTTCTTATGGTTCCGAGCAACATCATACCCGATGTAATGGGGGTCCACCTTGAATTTCACAGCATAGGGAATTCTGGCTTCAATTGGAGAAGTTTCTTCATCAAGCTCATGACCGTATAGGACAAAACCTGCTTCCAGTCGAGTAGAGTCCCTGGAACCCAATCCACAGGGTTTGAGATTGTATTCCTTGCCTTGGTCTAAAAGCTCTTCCCAAAATGCTATTGCTCTCTTCTTTCCCTCGTCATTCATTGACGTATCGAGAAGAAGTATCTCCACGCCATCCTCTCCAGTGTATCCTGTCCGACATAGGTAGCAATCATATCCAGCAAGTTTGACGGGGTATGATGAGAAACGAGGATACTCACTGACATCGTGACCTGCCATCTTGTTCATCAGTTTGAGTGCGTTTGGACCTTGGACTGCAATCATTGTGATTTCGCGTGATTTGTCAATCACTTCGACGTCAAACCCACTAGAATGTTTGAGTAGATGACTTTTGATTTTGGGTCCGTTCGCAGCATTAGTGATCCAGATGTATTCTTCCTCACCAATTCTGTATAGAGTCAGGTCATCATGGATTCCACCTTTTTCATTCAGACAGGTAGTGTACTGACCACCGTTTATCTTGAGTTTACTAACATTGTTAGTTGTGAGAGTCTGTAGAAACTCAGAGGCTTGTAGACCTTTGATGAAAAATCGAGACATGTGGGAGGTGTCGAACATACCAATGCTGTTTCTAACAGCCATATGCTCCTCTCTTATGTCAGTATATCGAACTGGCATCTCCCATCCTGCGAAGGGAATCACATCGCCATGTTTCACGTGCCAATCGTAGAGTTGTGTACGCTCAAGTACGTCGTTCATGTGTATCCACCCGTGAAAATACACCTGCTAGGTGAATCGTAGCGGAAGCAGTATCATTTTATTTCCTTCTATCCAGTCACGGACTTGGAGGAAACTTTGACTTGGTCGATGTAGAAGGACTTCTAATTGGACCTGACCATCCAGTTCGAATCATGGGTGTAATCAATCTCTCGCCAGAGTCTTTCTACAAGGGAGCAATAGCTGAAACTGTAGAGGAGTTTCAGATACAATTGAACAAGGCAGTTTCAGAAGGAGCCGACATCATTGACATCGGTGGAGCTTCCACTGCCCCAACGAATATCTATGGCGCATCTAGGGTGTCCATAGATGAGGAAATCAAGAGAATTTCAGCAGCTCTGCAGTCTCTTGATGAAACGAAGACTCCAATATCAATCGATACAACTTCCTCAAAGGTGGCAGAGGTTGCACTCGACCTCGGTGCATCAATGGTGAATGATGTATCTGGACTGCAGACAGATCCGAGAATGGCAAAACTGGTGGCAGAGCGACAAGTAGCTGTCATACTGATGGCTAATTGTAGCCCTCCATGTGGAAGTATTCAGAAATCCCTCGATTCTCTCAGAACCAGTCTTATGATAGCAAAAGACAGCGGAATTGATTCCAAAAAGATAATCCTAGACCCAGGGATTGGTTTTGGAAAGCCACCGGATGTTGATTTTTCTATTTTGGAGAACCTAGACAGGTTTGTCGTTCTGGGACATCCTCTTCTAGTGGGTGTATCTAGAAAAGCCTTCATTGGACATTTGCTCGAACAAAATGATTCTGAAGATAGACTGGTTGGTTCCATTGCAGCAACCTCAATTGCAGTGATGAATGGAGCGGACATGATTCGAACTCATGATGTAAAGGAAGCTAGAATTGCTGTCCAAATAGGTGAAGCAATTCGTGAGAAACAGGATTTGAGTGGCTCTTGATGAAATGGAGTGATTGGCGGCCAATCTACATGGACATAGTTCAGCGATTGGAATTAGATGTAGAGATGGATAGGAAGGCCACAGAACTTCTCACCAATATTCTCGAAGATACCAATCCCCATCCGCTACTGAACCAGTTGCAAGAAACAATAGAAGGAAAGAGTGTTGTTGTATGTGGAGCTGGTCCTTCTCTTGAACGCCATGTGCAGAACCTGAAAACAGGAAGTGACCTTTCAGAACTCGTGATAATGGCTGCTGATGGGGCGGTTTCGGTCCTCTTGGATCATGACATCAGGTGTGAAGTGGTCGCGACTGACCTAGACGGAGATATTGAACATCTGATGGAGATGAAGCGTAAGGGTGCAATCCTTGTTGTCCATGGACATGGTGATAACATGGAGGTTGTGGAATCAGTAGTTCCTGAACTCGGTGATGTTCTAGGAAGTACGCAGGTTGAACCAACACACAGAGCGTTCCTGTGGGGTGGGTTCACTGATGGAGATAGGGCATGTCATATCGCAAGTGAGTATAGTTCCGAGAAGATTATTTTCGCTGGAATGGACTACGGTAGTTTGGTTGGTAAGTGGTCAAAACCATCCTATGACAATCACTTCATCGCTGACAAGAGGAAGAAGATCAAGCTTGAAATTGCTCAGGAACTCATCTCAAGTCTCTTTGAAAGAACTGGGATCAAACATGTCTACCTGAAATAGACTGTTTGTCGATGAATGTTTGAGTCGTACTCTGGGTTTTACGAGATGAAACCAGCCTTTAATGACCACAGATAGCTGAATATCAGAAAAGACACACCGGCCATGAGCATCCCAAGGAACATGAGCCTTGTAGCGTAACCAGGCTGAAACACGTACTTGGAACCATAATAGACCAGACCAAGTCCACTGACTCCTACCATGATAATTACTGATGCAACAATACCTTCCATACCCAATTGTTGATCAATTCCAGGAGCGATAAGAATCGGTGCACCAGTCTGACTTCCTGCAATAGCTGGAGGTGACCTGACTAGAGTGTAAATGTTTCCACCAAGGACAAACAGTACCGCTACAAACAAGAGTCCAAATAGAACCGTGTCCGGAGGGCGGGTGGGCATTCCGAAACTAGGGCGTGTGAGTCGCACTCTGGGTTTTACGATAATCCTCGGCCACCAAGGCTTCACTTGTCTTACCTCGACGGCTCAAAATTTGTGTCTGCTTTTAAGACTATCGCGATATGCAAAGATGTACTACGCTGTTTTTCGCGTCTGTGCCACAACGGCTATTTGAGAATAGGAATTCTCAGTAGGTAGAGGAGTGACAGGGTCTCATGTCTAGAGTGATGATCATCACAGAGAAACCTACCGCCGCTAAACGAATAGCTAGCGCTCTGGATGAGAATCATTCACCCCAAGAAGTCAAGAAGAGGAATGCCTCCTACTATGAGTGCAGAAGAGGCGACGACGAACTTGTGGTGGTATACGCGCTGGGTCACCTCTTTGAGCTGAAACAGACGGTGAAGGGATGGACTTATCCTCGTCTGGAAACAGAATGGGTACCAAAATATGAAGTGGAAAAGAAGACGGTAACCAAAATCAAACCAATCATCAATCTGATAAAGAGAATGTCAAAAGATGTTGATTCCTTTGTTGTTGCGACCGACTTTGATATCGAGGGCAGTCTCATTGGATATCTCACACTGAAGTATGCTTGCAAGGCGGATCCGAATACTGCACATCGCATGTACTTTTCCTCCCTGACGGATAGTGAGGTGCAAAATGCGTATGACACAATGTCGGATAGTCTAGACTTTCCAATGATTGAGTCAGGCCAGGTACGGCACGAGGTTGATTGGCTCTTCGGAATCAATTTGACTCGAGCCCTGACCTTGGCTGTCAAGAATACAGCAGGATGGTTCAAGATTGTATCCACAGGAAGAGTCCAAGGACCAACTTTGTCGTATGTAGCAAAAAGAGAGCAGGAGATCAATGTGTTTGTCCCACACCCCTTCTGGGTGATTCTAGCAAAGACCACATTTGATGGAGCTGAGATTGATCTCGAATATTCCAAGAAACGATTGAATGTAAAATCTGAGGCTGACAAGGTAGTAAAGGATATTGATGGAGAAACAGCTCATGTGGACACAATTAACAGCAGGACCTCGACTCAGCATCCACATCCTCCTTTCAATCTCAGCGGTCTTCAGTCTGAAGCCTACAGACACCTTGGTTTCAAACCAAGTAGAACCCTTGCGGTGGCACAGTCTCTCTATCTGGATGCAGTCATTTCATATCCCCGGACTAGTAGCCAAAAACTCCCTGAATCACTGAATCTGAAAGAAATCCTCAACGGACTTGAGGGGATGAAAAACTACTCCAAACTGGCAAAGAAAGTGTTGCAGAGAGGAAACCTTACACCAGTCCAAGGAAAAAAGACAGATCCAGCTCACCCAGCAATACATCCCACTGGAACAAAGCCCACAAAACGCTTGACTCCTAGTGAGAAGAAACTGTATGACCTCATCGTTAGAAGATTTCTTGCACTCTTTGGTGAACCCGCAGAAAAAGAGCATCTTCGAGCAGACATCAGTTGCAATGACCACTTGTTGTATCTGAGGGGGTTAAGGATACTGAAACACGGGTGGATGGAGTTCTATGGTCCGTACTCAAAGACTGGTGAGAAGGAGCTTCCAAGTCTGTCCGAGGGTGATTCAATCGTTTTGAGCCCAGTACAATCAGATGAACGATATACTCAACCACCACCCAGGTTCAATCCTGCAAGTCTGTTGAAGCTGCTTGAAAAGGAGAATTTGGGTACGAAGGCAACAAGAGCAAGAATCGTTGACTCTGTGAAATCCAGAGGTTATACACTCAATGACAGATTCGAACTCTCGACACTCGGATATGCCCTTTATGAAACCTTGGAGCGATATTTGCCTGATATGCTTTCACCAGAGTTGACTCAACGCCTACAGAAAGAGATGGAAGAGATACAGCTAGAACAGACAAATCGAGATCAAGTACTTTCTAGGGCAAGAGAAGACCTATCGGAACTGCTGAATGACTTTCGTTCACAGGAGCAAGAGATTGGAAACACCCTCGTTCTGGGTCTTCAGAGATATTGGAAATCAACGGAAGAACTAGGCGAATGTCCCAAGTGTGGTGATGGCACACTGCGAATAATCAGGTCTCCAAAGACAGGAAAACGATTCGTTGGTTGTTCAAACTACAAAGAAGGTAAGTGTGATCAGACCTTTGCACTTCCTCAGAAAGGTGACATATCCCCGAAGGATGAGTTGTGTACTCATTGTGGACACAAGATGATCCAAGTGGCTTCTGGACGACGAAAATGGGAAACCTGTATCAATTGGACTGAATGTCCAGGGAGGAAGGAGGACCTCAAAGCACTGGATGATCGTCGGGCAAAACAGGCTGAAAAGAAACAGGAGGCTTCCAGCAAGTGACGAAATGTAGTATATGTGGACGGGGCATAGAGGCCAAGGATCTTTGTCGCTACCATCTTGAAGCTTTGGGCAATCTCCGTGGGGCATATGACGGGTGGAACACAGCCAGCGGTTTAAGCTGGAATGAATACTTGGAACAACTGGAACAGCTCGACGAAACTGGTCGCTGGATAATAGATGTAATCGAGTATGTCAGACAACAAGATAATCCCTGAGAAGGGCAGTGAGTTCCATCATACGTTCGCGAGTTAGTGTACCGGCAATTCCTAACACCAACATGCAGGTCTGATTTGTCCAAGATGAAATCCTCTCAGCAAGTGTTCTCACTAGTGTGGCATCGATTTCCTTTGTGAATAGTCCAGAGGAGGTGGGTTCTGAACGACCCTGTCCTGCAGGAATTGCCACTGCAGATATACCCAATCTGAATTGGTCTGAGTCTGTTATCAATACGAGTTGACCGTTCGACAGGCTCATAATACGTACTTTGATTTTCCCTGTGGAGGTTTCTGACGAGAACTCCTTGATGTCTTCAAATTCCATCTTTGTTCAAAAAAAGGAGGGACAGGTGGGATAAATCAGTAACGTTAGCAGTGCGATACGGTTCAGAAGCAACAGGATTATCAAGGCCTCGAAGAGCTGAAGTATAGATCTCGCATGACTGATGAAACCTTCATTGATTACTTCCCTTACGACGAGGCCAGAGAGGGACAGGATGAGATGATGGAGAAGATTGAAGCTTCAGTCAGAGATAGAACCAACATATGCGCAGAGGCGCCAAATGGGTTTGGAAAGACCTGTGTCACACTGAGTGGAATATTGCCTTGGGTCAAAAAGAACGATGGCAAGATTCTGTATTGTGCTAGAACTCACAGACAACTCGATCGTGTGATGGAGGAACTTGAAGAGATATCTGAGAAGAAGGATGTCAGTGGTGTTTCCTTTCGAGGTCGCCGGCACATGTGTCTGAACTCCTTTGTGCTGGAGAGTGCTGATTATGTTGCACCAATTTCGGAAGTCTGTGGGCAATTGAAGGCTACTGGGAGGTGTACTTACTACGAGTCCCTTAGGAGAGCCGGAGACCCCGAAGAACTCCTTGAGGACATGCCAAAAAAGGTCCTGACAGCTCCTGCAATCACTAAGATTGCTAGGAGTAGATCATTGTGTCCATACGAACTCACGAAACGTCTTGCCAAGGTTGTTGATGTTGTGGCTCTCTCATACCTCTATGTCTTCGATCCGTGGATTCTCGATGTCTTTCTTCCGGACCTAGAAACTCCAGCATCGAAGATGGTGTTAGTACAAGACGAGGCCCATAACGTTCCAACAACAGCTTTGGATTCAGCCAGTGACTCGTTAACCATTGGTGCAATCAGACAAGCCCTCCGAGAAGCCACGACTTACAACGATGACATTTCGAAGGACTTCAGTCGCGCTCTGGCCAAAACGGTTATCGAGATGTCTTCTGACATGAAGCAGACAGAAGAGAGAATAGTGGACCCACGAAAGATTGTTGAGTCCGCGATCACCATCGGTCAGCTTGAACATCAAAAGTTTGTACTCGGACACATGAAGGATTTAGGAGCCAAAATACGGAAAGGACTTCTCAAGGCAGGTAAGTTTCCCCGGTCCTCCATATTCAGGGTGAGTGAGTTCATACTCAGGTGGCTTCGCACTGCGGAGAGAAAGGACTACACTTTCTTGCTTGCATCCAATCGAGGGTTTGGAGAGAGTAAAAATGTGTCTCTTGATTTGATAGCATTGGACCCAACCTCAATCACAAAGCGTGTCCTAGATTTGATTCACAGTTCTGTAGCAATTTCAGGTACTATCTCACCCTTAGAGGCATACTCCGAAATGTTGGGTTTTGAAAATGATGCCGAATTAGCAACTTTTCAGAGTCCTTTTGCCCGCAGGAACAGAATTGGGCTCATCATCGATGGACTTGACACCTCATTCCAGAATCGCACTCAGGAAACGTTTGAACAAATGGTAGACCATTGTGTTGCGGTGGCTCATTCTACACCAAGCAATACGGGCATATTCACCTCTAGTTATTCAATTGGAAAGTCACTGATTGATGCGGGTCTGCAGAAACGTCTTAGGCGGAAGCTCTTCGTTGAGAGATCTGGTATGAAAGGGGCAGAGAATGACAAGTTGATGGAAGACTTTAGGAATCAGGGTGATAGCGGTGGTGCTGTACTCCTAGGTGTTCAGGGTGGTCGAAACTCAGAGGGAGGCGATTTCCCTGGATCGACCATGGAGAGTGTGGTCGTAGTTGGAGTTCCCTATGCTAGACCAACTCCCAGAGTGGAGTCACTGATTGGATATTTCGATTCACGATTCGACGGAAAAGGAAGAGACTATGCCTATGTGTTGCCAGCAATGACCCGTGCCATTCAAGCAGCTGGAAGACCGGTAAGAAGGCTGGATGACCGAGGTGTCATCGTGCTACTTGATCAGCGGTTTGGTACTCCATATCTCAATAGGTTCATCCCATCTTGGCTATCAGAAGTAACTGAGTTGATTCATAATGAACCTGAAACTACAGCTCATCGAGTGGAGAGTTTCTTCATGACCTAACTGAAGTCCTCCAAGATGCTGTCCAGTGATATTTTATCGAGTATGATGGACCGGGCTTCTTCCTTGGAAATGTCCTTTCTACTACGAGTAGACCGTCGTACAAACTGTTGCAATGAGCGAACATACCCCTCTTTTGGTTCAAGGATCATGTCCTTGTCAACATGTTGGCGGCCGACTCTTCCTGCTATGAGAATGGCTGAAGTCTGGTCAGACGTTGCACCACCTGATAGTGTTGTGTGATGTTCGTTCACTAGTTCCACACCTAGATCTGGATGTTGACCTAGGACACCTCTGAGAAACAATGTCGAATACAGTTTCGACCCAGTCCCAACACGGACGACCACTTGACAAGTCGGGAAAAGACGTTTGACATATGATTTCAGGCGTAGTGTCAGGTGGACTGCAGCACCAGGCGATGTCTGAGAATTCTTGTATGTCACTATCCCATCAATAACCAAAGCGACTCCAAAACGCATACCTGGGTCAACACCAACCACTGCAAATGCAGGTTCGTGAACGTCATTTAATCTGGCAAGAATCTCCACTGAGGTGTAAACTGGGTCGAGATCCTCCTCAACATATACTACAGAGTCATACTGGTGTTTCAATGAATCCTTTTTGGTAGTGACTACTACCTTAGAGTTTCCACAGCGAGTGTCATCCGCTGTGCAGACAACGAACTCGAGCCCCAAATCTTTCAGGAGCTCGATTAGAAGATAGAGCACCCGGGGATTCTCTGTGGCAATTGCGGCCTGCCACCTAAACATGATATCGGTCCTTCTAGGTATGCTTATCACTCAGAGAGTGACGACTGATAGGCAGTGAGATAGAATTTGATTCTTCCGTCTGGGGTATCACTTCTCGACCGCATCATGAATGGTGGTCTTTTCACAGGACTGTTCACTCATGTGTATGGAGAGGCAGCGGCAGGTAAGACTACGCTAGCATTGCAGTTCGTGAATACAGCCTACAGACTAGATTATGGGACCATCTATATCAACTCAGAAACCACATCCCCTGTAGAGCGTCTTGAGCAGATTACTGGTCGCACTTTTCGTGATCTTGAGTCCATGGCGAAGATTCTGGCACCAAGGGGGTTCAATGAACAGGGAGCGCTGATTGATGATTTAGACCTCTATATCCGTGAGGATACAAAACTGGTCATCATTGATACTCTCACCAAGTTCTATAGATTGGAACTGGAGGACAAGGCGACCAACTTCTCAAACCATCGTGAATTGAACAGACAGGCAGGAATCTTGAAGGGACTCGCAAGGAAACATGATGTCGCAGTAGTTGTCTTGAATCAGGTCAGAGCACAAATGAAGAAAGCCGGGGACTTTGAACCCGTAGCCAAGAATATCCTTGATTATTGGTCAGATTACAGTATAAAGATGCGAGTGGGAAAGGAGCAGGGTTCTCGACTCATCAAGCGGATAAGACCTGAGGGCGATCCATCGGATTGCCGCTTATATCTAATCAACAGAGGGTTCGCCATTGAAAAACCAGATGAGAAAGAGTGAAATTGGGGTGCTTGACGGCACACAGGGAGAACTATTCAATGTATGAAGAACTCGCCCTCTTTGAACTTTCAATCTGGCTTGGACTCTCTGCATGGATTGCCAATGCGACTCCAGTTCTAGGTGGAGGAGGTCGTCCTATTGATGGAGGAAGAATCTTCCGTGATGGAAATCGTATTCTGGGTGATGGTAAGTCAATACGAGGGTTCATTGTTGGTGTGTTCTTTGGTACGCTGGTCGGTGTAGGTCAGTTCATTGCAGCACCCTATTTGCAACCACTGTTAGCACAGTTCGTCATAGTAACCCCAGAGATGGAATACGTGCTCTTCATTAGCATTCCAGCGGCGTTTCTATTATCAGTCGGAGCCCTGACAGGAGATCTGATTGGTTCGTTCATAAAGAGAAGAGTTGACGTCAAGAGTGGAAACCCTTCACCGTTTCTTGACCAGTTAGGATTCATCATCATGGCTCTGATTTTTGTATTCCCGTTGATGATACCGGAATCTGTGTTCGTGATTATATTGATACTCACAACCCTAGGAATTCATTGGCTCAGTAATGCGTTGGGATACTTACTAGGACTGAAAAAGAATCCTTGGTAGTAAAACTCAAGGAAAACCATAAAAGGTGACCAAAAAACACTATTTCCGAGGATATCATTTCTACAGATTCATTTCTGTAGTCTTGATTTTGTCCGAGTTTCTATAATGCCGGAGTAGCCAGAACAATGATGGTCAAGGATTGCATGCAATCAGACGTGATTCACGTTTCTGTACCAGGAACTAGAGAAGATGTTCTTCAGATAATGGCGGATAAACAAGTCAATGGTCTTCCTGTCGTGAAGAAAGGTTCTAAGACACTAGTAGGAATTGTCACCAGAACTGACCTTCTGCGGAAGGTAGATGAGAATCAACTGGCTATGCTCATGGTGAGGGATCCAGAAACTGTCAAACCTAGAACGGATATCAAGACTGCACTCAAGATCATGCTGGAGAAGAATTACAGACGCCTACCCGTCATTGAGAAAGACGAACTTGTTGGCCTAGTTTCAGTCCCGGACATTTTAGGAGCCACATTGGAAAATGATGATAAGCTTGGGTCAATGGAGATATCCAAGCTTGTGACAAGAAGTGTGAATGCAGTCTGGGAGAAGACACCACTTCCCCTTTCATATATGATCATGGAGATGGCAGGAAAGAATGGGCTAGTCATCGTAGGTGAAGGTGGGGGTGTTGTCGGTATGATAACCGTGAGTGACTACATCCGCCTCTCTGAGGTCACCGTTGAAGACAACATATCGCAGACATTTAGCGGAAATGACAGTTCTGTAGACTGGGGCTGGACTTCAAAGGATTTCCTTGTTGTGACCAAGAAACTACTTCGCTTACCAGGAACCGCTGTTGAAGAAGTGATGACAAAGAACATTATCAGTTTCAGTGAAATCACAACAGTTGCTGAATGTGTCAGGACTCTTCGTAATGAAGACATAGACCAGGCACCGGTATTATCAGTCACTGGTAGTCTCATTGGTATGATTGAAGATAAGGATCTGCTGAAACTAGCGCTCGATTCCCTAGCGGCTCAGGACTCAAAATAGTCGGTCAGGGTGGTCTGTTCAGACACAAACAATGAATCAAGAGCAGAAGTGATGAGCTTCAGTCTCTCTCTTTGATATTGGTCAAGGTCATGATCCTCAATGATGTCCCTTGTGATTTTTAGGTACTTTGAGATGTTCTTCTGTCGTACGGTCAGGGAGAGCTTGTTCCCACAGACACATGTTCCGGAGAGGGGTATCCTTCTGTAGATTCGTCTGCACTTCTGACACTGTATCTTCTGTGTTGAGAACGCACGTAGGTTTCCTCTGATGTCACGGAAGAAATGGGTTGATAGCACTCGTTCTGCTACATTTTGTGCATCTACCGCTTCTATTAGAGTGGCCAGATCCAACTGTGCAGCTAGTTTCTCATCCATGCTTCCAAGTATCTTGTATCGTGAATTCTTCGGACCAATATCGAAAGACTTGGTGTCATGTGTGAACCCAAACCCTTCGTACTGTGCAGCGGTGTTCAACCGTGACGCAATTATGTCAACGAGATCCTCGACTTCTTTTGGATGTCTAGCATCTGCCACCATCTCATAGAACTTTGCAGGATATCGCTTGCAGACCTCCATGTTGTGGCTCTCATCATCTACCTCTGTTGGATTCAAGATCACTGAAAGCACTAGAGGGGCATCCATTAGTCCTCCGCGACCCGCTGGAAGGTAGTCCTTAGAAAAGTTGAGAAGAGCATCAAGAACCAAAATCAGAGCGTCTTCGTCACCATCACAGTTCCGCCTCTTTGCAGCGTGCCAATAGGGATGTGCATAGCAGACACTAGCATTTGTGAAACCGATAATTCGACCAATGATTCCTGCTGATGTGTGTGGTGCTAGGCCAATCACGAGTTGACCAACCACATCCTCCTGTGCACTGAACTTGTAGAATCGTTCCAGACTATAGATTTTCTCCAGACAGTCGTCAACAAACCTCCCCACTCTTACAAGATACATTGCACAGTTTTCCGGAACAACGATGTCTTGGACTTTCAGTTCAAGTACTTGGTCTTCCGAGACCAGTGGTTTTCCTTCGTAATCTGTTATGTAACCCAGTTCTTGAAGGCGACTTACAGGAACCCCGACTTCCTCAGGTGTGAAGTGCGTAAGTGGGGCGTCGGTTGCATCAAATCTGGCTGTTCCATCACGGTAGCAGTACACATCATGCTTTGCTCTGAGTATCCCCTTACCAAGGTATTCTGGGATTTTGTAGTCACTGGTGAGACCTAAGACACCACGGACACCATGGGCTTCGAGCTCATCCACTTCGGTCTTGACCCGATCAATCAGGTTTGCCAGTGGAACTGAATATTGTCGTGTCTTGCTTCTCTCATGGCCATATTGACATGTGCCTGTTTTCTTGTCGATTGGTTGACCACAGTTCTCATAGGAGCAAGAAACAATTGTGTGGGTTCCACAATTGTCACACTTTGACTCGTAAGTCCTATTGGAACAGTTCGGACATATGCGAGAAACCATCTCGAGTTCTACAGGAATTTCAAGCTCCCATGATTCCAATCTGACATCTTCCGAGTCTGAGTCTTCTGATTGATTCTCTATGGTTTCCTCAATAGTTGGCTGATACTCCATGCTCTTGGCTACTTTCTCAATCTCTCTCTCTGTCCCTTTCGAACGCCCAACAGGGAACAGAGCCTGGACAGGTGGTCTCATCTTGCGTTCTTCGGCCTTTTCGGGGCGCCCCATTCTTGCACCAATGGAGAATCCAACTTTGTCCATCAGTTTTACAGATGAAACAGAATTCAGTAGTTCAAGGGTTGTTGTACCCTTTGTCGTTCCCTCTTTCTTTCCGAGTTGTGCCAGCACAACATCAGGATTATCTGTCAGATGAATTCGTTTTTTGTTTGGCGAAATTGTATGAGGAATGCCAGTAATTTCCAATAGTTTCTTTTTGTTTGCGTTGAGGGGCAGAGTCATAGAATCTTTCTTGATGGTGTGCTTTGTCAGAATCCATGTCCGTAGAGTTAGAGCATCTTCTGGTGCCAAGGCGGGCCAACGATAGAGATAGTAGGGATGTAAGGGTACTTTGAGTTTCTTCGAGAGATGCACTGCTTGTTCAGGGCTTGGAATCTGTGATAGAGGTGAATCCACCATCATGTTGACTTCATCAAGCGTCAGCTTAGATCCGAGGCGTTTGTTTAGCCCGGCCACTGTGAGTTTCGAAATCGCAGCATCGAGGTCGTGAGACCACCACTCTTCACAATATCCTGATGGTACTAGTGGGTGATTGTTTTCAAGAAACTCTCCAAGAGCTACGAGAATGTCTCCAAGATAGAGTATGCGTTCAATCTTACCCTCATATGATCGAGCCTTATCTGTGTCTTGTACTCGTACCACAGACCCATCCTTCAGGAGAACAATTGGTCCCTCGATGGTATCTACCGGAGCGACAATTGATCCTTTTCCAGGTCGTTCTGTTCTGATGTGTGTCCCTGTTGCGAGGAACTCTTCTACAATAAACATCGTTGCAGGATGAACTCCAACCCCTGCAAGACCTGTATTTCTTGAACGTCCATACCTCAGTCTAAACCCGCCAATCCGTGATGGGTGAGAGAATACAGGCCGTCCGCCGATGACATCCGCCAAATAGTCGGCCTTTGGTTCAAGTGTCTTAGCGGCGAAATCCTCCTCCTCAGTACTAGTCTTGGACATCTTGGTGGCGAGTTCGTTCAACCACTCCCAACCAGAAATCTTCACCCCACTTACGATTTTTACCAGTTTTGCCGCCTTACCAACAACACCATCATTGAGAACTAGAACAGCTCCACCACGAACTCGATTACTCTCAATGCGATCTAGGTCTCGACTCCCAGAAACCTCGAACTCTTCGGTTGGGTCCCCAGTCAACATTATTGGAAGTCTCGATGCAACAAAACGGATTGAATCAGGATCAACAGGATACTGTAGATTGGCCAGTCTTGCATAAAGCTCTACCTCTTCCAAGGCGCGTTCTGTTTCCTCTTCAGTCGACTCGAATGCAGGTAGGTTTAGAACCTGACGTACATAGTCAGCCACCAGTACGGTCATCGCAGCCTCAGTCCCGCCTGCTGCACGGATTGGACCTGCAAGGTACAGTGCAAGATATTGGTCGTCTCCAGACCCCTCGATACGGACTTTCGAAATTCCTTCCAGAGGCGCTGCAGTGATGCTTTCCGTAAGAATTGAGAGCGCCACTCTGACAGCCTTGTCAGCAGCCTTCTCCGCTGTCTCTCTTGCAGTTTTTTCACCGAACTCTTTGGCTACTACCATGGCTGTGAACCCATTGTTGACATCTGAACCAAGCTCCCCTCGTTTCTCGTCTATCATGGACATTATTTGTTCGGAGGTATATCTGGGATTGCGATTCACAATCAGGTCTACTGTTTCTTCGACATTACTGAGAGTTCCCTCAGCAATCTCTTTTGCTACTGCAAAGGCGACTTCTTCCCGTGACATCTTCGCATCCTGTAACTCTCGAATCCTCTTTGCTACACCCACTGGACCTTCTAGTGTCGCTTCGACCCGTGCAGCAACATCATGTGCGGGGGGGATTTCGACCCTAGTATTGGGGTCAAATCCTTGCTTTCGAGCCTTCTCAGCGACGTCATAGATGGTCTGTATCTCCTCATTGAGTGAATCAAAGTACTGTTTGTAGAAGATGCTATGTTTTGGAAGGCTGAGCTCTGGTTCGGTCACAACAAGTCAACTTGCTTCATGAACAGTGGTTTATTCTATGTTTCGCTTTGTGAAGCAGTAGAAATCCTCCCAGCTCGGACCAATTGAGGTATTACTTTAAAGCAGCTGAGCTAGACGATTCAATAGCCCAAACCAGCATATAGTCAAGGAGAGAACCCGCATGCTCACTCTTGAGGAAACAATCGAACGAATTCTGAAGAATAGGACCGACATGGAACGTAAAGACATATCGAAATTGATCAAAGACAAACGCCAAGAACTCGGTCCCGAGGTAATTAACGACGAGTCTGCTGCAATGATTGTGGCTCGAGAACTCGGAGTTGACCTTCATCAGATGTCTCCATCAGAACGACTGAAAATTGGAGAGTTGACAGAAACTACAAGAAATGTCACAATTAAGGCAAGGGTCGACCACATTGGAGGAATTCGTACTTTCACAAAGAAAGAGGGAGGAGGCGAAGGAAAGGTAGCGAGTATTCGGGTTTCTGATGATTCAGGAAGTATCAGGGTAGTTCTCTGGGATGATCAGACGCGTATTGTTGATGAGGATCTTATCTCAATTGATGAACTGATTGAAGTACGAGGAGGGTTCATGAGAAAAGGACTCGGTGATTCTCTAGAGGTAAGTATGGGTAGAACGGGACATATCAGACCACTAGATGAATCTGAGATTGAAGAACTTGGCAAAGATTTCGGTGCGTCAAGTTCTGAAGACATGAAGATATCAGACCTCAAAGAGGGGCTGTTCGGAATAAGTCTGAAAGCTAAGATACAGAGGGTCTTCAGGCTATCAACATTCACTCGGCAAAAAGATGGATCTGAAGGTAGAGTTCTGAGTATGATTGCTGGGGATGAAACTGGTACCGCCAGACTTGTCTTCTGGGATGATAGTGCAACAGAAATGGAAAATGCTGAACAGGACGAAGTCATTCGACTCAGAAATGTGAACACGCGACTGAACCGTGACGGAACTGATGTCGAGGTCCATGTTGGAAAATCTGGAACAATTGAGCGAGGTCTCAAAGAGAAAATTGATGCAGTTGAATCAGCTCCAGCTGGAGGTGGTTCCGAGCCGTTAGGCATGAAGGATATCGTAGATCTAGACACTGGAATGTGGGATGTGGATATTGAAGGAAAAGTTGTAACAGCTTACGATGTGAACACTTTCACGACCAAGGACAACAAAGAAGGAAGGGTAAGAAATCTCGTTCTGGCGGATGAGTCTGGCAAGACACGGGTGACTTTCTGGAATGATGATGTCGATAAGATTGAAGACATTAAGGAAGAGGACATCATTAGAATCCTTCACGGTTATGTGAAAGAGGGGTACAGGGGTGGTGTTGAGTTTCAGGTAGGGCGGAAAGCTGAGATCAAGATTAACCCTAAAGGATCCAAGCTAAAGAAACTTGATGTATCTCAGATATCTCTACAACCTCTGACCAAGGCTTCCCGGGTTCCAATTGGCGATATTGATGACAAGTATGAGGATAAGAATGTAGAGATCTGTGGTATCGTTGTGAACCTGAGCCAGAGTATGAGTCCTATCTATCAGGCCTGCCCCAGCTGCAATAAGAAATTGGAAGAGGCTGATGGAGGATACATTTGCAAGTCATGCGGCAAGGTGAAAAACCCAGAACCAAGGATGCTATACAAGATAACGGTCGATGATGGGTCAGGATCAATCAGAGCGACTCTATTTGGCAAGGTCGGGGAAGAACTGCTTCAGATGACTGCTGTAGAGGCGGACAAGGTGATCAAAAAATCTGGAACACCTGAACAGCCACTGATTGAGAACGCAGACAAGGTCGTTGGAAGATACATCTCACTGTATGGACGTGTCAAAAAGTACAGAGAGTCACTTGATCTCTCTGCTAATGGTTTTGACTTCGCTGATCCAGTGAGTGAAGTCAAACGTCTGAAGGAAGAGATACAGAAAGAGGTTGCATAATATACCTGAAAACATCAAATAATCATATTATTCGTGTTTATAATCAACCGATGTTTGTTCAGTGTGTCATGAGTCCTACTCGTATGGTTGTGGCAGAAAAGAACTATCTCAAAGGTATTCTTAGAGCATTTCTTGAGGGAAAGAAGACTAACAACTATGTGATTGGCTGTTTCAGAAATGTTCCAATTTCAATCTTCGATGAGATAGCAGGAGAGCTTTCTGACTATTCTCAAAATCTTCGATTCGGTGAACTCTACAAGATAAGAAAGAAACTCATCCATAATTTACAACAGCGAGAGGAGAAGACTCGTTGGAGTCCATGGGTTATTGGAAAGTATTAATTCTATGAACTCGCCTCGATGAGTAAATCCATTCCTTCTAAGAAGGTTTCAACATCTGATTGATTGTTGTAAAGATAGAAGCTAGCCCGTGCTGTTCCCTTCTTAGGATCGATACCCATCTGGTAATGAAATGGTCCAACACAGTGCCAGCCGGACCTAACCATGACATTGTGTTCGTCATTCAGGAATGTGGCCACATCGTGTGCGGAAGGAACTGTATCAACTGTGAAGGTGACAAGTCCAGTCTTGATTGAGATATCATCAGTTCCCAAGATGTGAACATGTTCCATTTCCAGCAGTCGCTTCAAAGCCATTTCAAGTAGCGACCGTTCATGTTTCTCAATCTCGCGCATACCAATTGATTGGAGATATTCCGCAGCGGCACCTGCTCCTATTGCACCAGCATAATTTTGGAGACCGGCCTCGTATTTTTCTGGAGGGGGGAGGTACTCGGGGAGAATCTTATTGTTCTCGAATCGCACATCACTTACTGTGTCCCCTCCATACAGACACATGTTCATAGATTCGAGAAGTTCCATCTTGCCATACAGAACTCCCATACCAGTGGGACCGCACATTTTGTGGACTGAAATCGCTGAGAAATCAACATCAAGAGCCTGAACATCCAACGGATGATGGGGAGCATATTGAGCATCATCACACATTACGAGAGCTCCCCGATCATGCGCCAGCTCGACAATCTCTCTCATTGGAGCAACAGTACCTGTGACGTTAGAAGAATGGACAACCGATATGAGACTGGTCTTGTTGTCTATCGCCTTCTTCCAGTCCTCCATGTCAAAAGTCCCATCTGGTTGAGCTTTTACTATTTCAATATTCAGTCCATCTCTTTTCGCCCGTTCCACAAATGGAAGCGACCCACTGTGGTGTTCAAGCGAAGTGGTGATAATCTTGGATCCCTTTGGGAGGCTGACCGAACTTGCAACTATGTTCAGTGACTCGGTGGCGTTTCTAGTCCAGATACACTCCTCTTGTTGGGCTGCGTTGATGAACTTCGCAAACTTGCCCCTTGATGCAATATAGGCGTTCGATGCTTCTTCACCAAACTTGTGGATACTTCTTCCACCGCAGGCCGGATACTGTTCATAGTATTCATTCATTGCATCAATGACCTGGCGAGGTTTGAGTGCCATACATGCACTGTCCAGATAGACAACAGGGCGACCGTTGATTGTTCTTTCGAGTGCAGGAAAGTCATTCCTAATCTTTTTCCAGTCAATCACGAGAATCAGTCCACCGTCAGTTGCCACCGATACCCTCCTCTACCGAACTTTTTTGTGATTATTCCTTTCTCCACAAGTTGGTTTGCAGCAGCAACAAAGGCATCACCACCTGCACAGTCAGTGCACAGATCGGCATATTCCTCAGTTTGAGCAATCTCAAGAATCTCGGTTGTTGTCAGGGAGTCTGCATTTTCAAGGATCTTGAGCACACACTGAGCGTTTTTTGAGAGGTCGGACATCGTTAGCCGAGGCGAAGCAGCCTGCAATAAGAAACCTTCGCAATGACAAGCAATGTCATTCAACAAAATGCTTAAATTAACACCTGAGCCGGAGAGCCCACTCTATTTCTTTCGGGGCCTCTGCTCTGTTTGTGTGAAATAGGTATAGGGTGATACCCATGGGAAGACGAAGAAGACAAAAAGTGACTCGACGACCTCAGAAGCGCATTCCAGATGTATATCCATGTCCAGACTGTGGAAATACAGCAATCAAGATTGAGCTTTATCGAGATAATGGCATGGCCACAGTAAAGTGCGGATCGTGTGGATTAGAAATGACCATCGATGAGGTGAACCCATTGACTGAACATGTCGATATCTATGGCGCTTTCATAGACAGGTTCTATGAGCAAAGAAAAGCCGAAGCCTGATACAGTACAACGCTAAACATTCAGCAATGATTATAAGCGGACTCAGTCCGAGGGCACAGGATTCCGATGCAAGCTGAGGCATTCACATCTGTACTGTTCATCATTCTAGCTGCGATGGGTATCTTTGCCCTACTTCTCACTATGGGATACATGATCTATGGTGAGGAGGAAGAAGAGTAGAGAACGGGATGTCGTTCCCGATGCCAGGTTCAATTCTACGCACTGCTTTTGAAAGAGTGGCACCACACATTTCCAATCTTGATGGTGTCAGAGCACTTGTTGACGAGCTTGAGAAGATTGATTCTCTTGATTCTATAATCCGTGAATTGGAAGCAAGAATGGAAGAGGCAGAGGTGACCTTCAGGACTGATATACGCATCTTGATTAATGAATGTCGACACCTCAAGAGATAGGATGTCGACCTGATGAACAAGTTTGCACCTCTGAGCAATGAGATAGCTGATTTTCTCCAGACAAACGGAATTGTCCAGTTCTCTCCCATTCAAGAACGTGCAATACCACTTTTACATGAAGGAACAGAGAACGCGTTACTACTGGCTCCTACAGGAAGCGGAAAGACCGAGGCTGCACTACTGCCCTTACTTCATCGTCTTCAAAAGATGAAGGAAACTAAGGAGATATTTGGTTTCTACATTCTCTACATCACACCCCTGAGGGCACTGAATCGTGATGTATTCAAGAGGATTGAAGAGTTGTGCAATCATCTGGGACTCACTGTTGCTGTTCGTCATGGTGACACTACTCAGTATGCACGTAGAAAACAGGCCATCAATCCGCCTAACCTATTGATTACAACACCAGAGTCACTGCAGGCAATTCTACCCGGAAAACGACTGAGATATCATCTCAGAACTGTATTTGCTGTCATTGTTGATGAGATTCACGATCTTGCGGATAGCAAGAGGGGCACTCAGCTCAGTCTAGGTCTGGAAAGACTTGACCGTGTCATTGGAAACAGAGCACAACGGATTGGGCTCTCTGCTACGGTTGGAAATCCAAAGGATGTCGCTTCTCTATTGGGAGGAAAAAGTGAGGTGAAGACACTCTGGGCCGGATATGACAAGCGCAAGATGGAACTCAGTGTGGCTATGCCTGAACCTACAAACAGCCATAAACAGATTGCTAGGAAGCTTTCCTATCCCCCACATTCAGTAGCGCGATTGGAGGCTATCGTGGACCTGATTAATGCACATCAATCCGTCATTGTGTTCACGAATACAAGGTCATTCTCCGAAGTACTTGGAGCCAAGATGCGTGCCACAAAGCCACCTTATGATTTTGATGTCCATCATGGGTCTCTCTCAAAGACTGCAAGGCTCTCTGCGGAAGACAGGCTGAAGAATGGGGTGTCTAAGGCAATCATCGCAACTTCGAGTCTCGAGCTAGGGATTGACATTGGACAGGCGGACTTGGTGATTCAATATTCCTCACCAAGGGAGGTTTCCAGATTGTTACAGAGAAGTGGTCGGTCAGGCCACGGGATTGGTAGATCTTCTAAGGGAGTAGTGATTGCCACTGTGAACCTTGATGACATCACAGAGTCTGGAGTCATTCTGAAGCGGGCGAAACAGAACAAGGTAGAGGATGCTAAGATACCCCGAAAATCTTGGGACGTTCTAAGTCATCAGATTGCAGGCATCCTGATGGACACTGACCAGATTGAGAAGACTGAACTCCTACAAATCGTCAACTCAGCATACCCTTTTGCAAAGGTATCCATGATTGAACTTGTACAGCTTATTGAATTCCTGGAGGGTCGAAGGGTTCTAGAGATTATTGGAACAGAGGTGAAAAGAGGTGCGAGAACACGCATATTCTACTATGATCGGCTGAGTACAATTCCTGATGTGCAACAGGTGAATGCAGTGGATATGACTACTCGCACATCCATCGGAGTACTAGACGAGGACTTTGTCTCATCCAATGTTGAACGTGGTTCAATCTTTGTCTTCAGAGGTCGACCTTGGAACGTTGTAAATATCGATGAAGAGACAGGGGAAGTGTTGTGTGTTCCAGCCTCAGGCACTGACAGTGAGGCGCCACGATGGGTGGGAGAGATGATTCCAGTGCCTTTCGAGGTCGCCTCAGAAGTTGCGAAGCTGTGGAATACAGTACTGGAAAAGAACTCAATAACTCTCGGTAAATGGTTGCTTCAAGAGTACGGTATAGCAACAGAGGCGCATCATCACTTGATAGAAACCCTCAGGACAAGCAAAGATCTTCTTGGAAAACTTCCCTCCAAGGACCTCTTTGTGTTAGAAGAGTTTGATTCTGGCTTGGTCTTGCATGCACCTCTTGGAACCAAGGTCAATGAAACATTGGGGATAGTCATTGCATCTCTCTTAACGACTCGTTTTGGACTCGAGGTGGCTGTAGAGAGAGATCCCTACCGCATTCTTTTCACTGCTGGAAAACGAATTGACCCTAACTGGGTCATTGATGTTCTCCAGGAATACTCAGGAAAGCAGGTTTCAGTCATTCTAAGATTGGCAATGAAACACACTCAAAACTTTGCCTCGCGATTCATCCAGGTAGCACGACGGATGGATGTGATACGAAAAGATGCAAAATCAAAGGAAGTCCCAGTCAAGTATCTAATCAAGTCCTTTGAGGGCTCGCCCGTATTTCAGGAGGCGATGAGAGAGGTCTTAGATGACAAGATGGATGAGAAGAGAGTCATGAATATCTTTGATAGGTATTCGAAGGGAGGTCTTGAGATTCATACCGCAAAGACAGGAGGACCTTCTCCACTGGCTCGATTGATTATAGAGGAGAAGACACGATTCGAAGTCATGGGAGAGATAACAGACGAGCGTGAAGTGCTGCGGATGATGGAAGAACGCCTTCACTCCAAGAAGTTCAGACTGGTGTGCATGGCGGAGGGTCATTGGAATTCTGTTCGAACTGTAACCACACTGGAAGATATTGTCACATGTCCAATATGTGATTCTAAAATGATTGCGGCTACATCACCATCAAAGAATGATATTTCAAAGATTGTTTCCAAGCGTAAACGTGGCGAAACACTCACAAAGGCTGAAGAGAAAGAATTCAAAGCAGCTGCACTCACTGCAGAACTCGTGTCCAGATACGGAAAGACTGCTTTGATAGTCTTAGCAGGACGGGGTATTGGAGCAACTACTGCAGCTCGCATCCTTAAACCAAGATTGAAAGATCGACTTGAAATCCTCAAGGAGATAGCCAAGGGAGAACTTCAGTATGAAAGAACCCGACAGTACTGGTAAATCCAAAAAACCAATGATTGTGTTTGCTGGCAGGAGCAATGTAGGAAAAAGCAGTACAATTCGAGCTCTTACAGGCAAGAAAGTTCGTGTGGGAAAGAAACCTGGTAGTACTCGATGGGAATTAATAATCGATTACGGTCCCATAGAAATAGTAGACATCCCTGGTTTTGGATTTATGTCCGGACAGAGCAAGACCATGATAGAGGAAACAAAGGTCAATATCATAACAAAATTAGAGTCGTGGAGCAATCGTTTAGCCCTTTCTATTCTGATCGTCGATATTTCTCTATTCAGAGAATTGTTTGAGAGATGGTCTTCCAGAGGAGAGATTCCTATAGATGTGGAGTTCTATGGGTTCCTTTCCGAAATCTCACAACACGTAATTGTGATGGCAAACAAGAGCGACAAGGTGAAGAAACGAAACCTCTCTGATGAACTGTTGTTCCTAAAGGAAAAGCTGAGAGATGTAGTCCCGACTATTGAGCCAAAAGTGATTGTTGCATCTGCTCCAAAGAAACAGGGAATGAGAGAACTCATTGATTCCATTGACAATCTTCTAAGGGAGCAGGGAGTTGAAACCCCACTCTGGGCATTCACCGCATCTTCTTGAACAGATAGAATACTACACCAACTACCAGTACGACTGATGATATGATCACTAGAGAAGTAATTGCACTGGGTGCTGCGATGAAGTTCTCAGACAACCACTCCATGATATTCATGAAGAGCCGAGAGTTGTCACCCATATAGAACCATCTTAGGTCAGTTTCTGGGTAGTCGATGTCTCGTCCTGTGAACATGAGTGTGGAACCAGCTATGACAATACGACTTTCACCATATTCGAATGCAGACATCCACGATGGATAAGTTCCATTGATTGTTGAATAGGAGAGTGGATCCTGTTCGAAAGCTTCGAGGGTCATGTTCGGATGTGAGTAATTTGCCCAGCTGTCGAAGTCCATCTTGAATTGAGCGAATGAACTCTCGAATCCCCTGGCAATACCACTGACTAGTTCAACTGGCTTCAGTGTGGCTGTCATGGTGTAGAGTTCGTTGATGTTTCTGAATATTGGGTGATTTGCGTCCCAGGTACTGGAGTCTAGTCGTATCATCCAAGAATAGGTTTCATTGAACAGGGAGTGTTCTTCATCGAACATCACATCCCCATATGTTGCATCAAAAGTTGACTCGTTGAAACTAAATCGAACGCTGGTAACGTTAATTGCATCTAAGAAATTATTGACTGCAACATTCTCACCCATGTCCTGCATGAGTGCCTCAGCCCAGTATTCCGAGTTCGCACCAATATTTGGATCGCCTAGGACAAACAGTGAACTCCCGTTGGCTAGCAATTCAGATATTCCATTGGCCTCATCTTCAGTGAACGGATTGCTCTCATCTGGAGCTGCAATGATGAGGATATCAACGTCGTTGAGGAGTGTGTCAGTCAGCTCTTCATCCGCATTTACATGAAGACTGTACTTTGTGGATGCATTGACCGTGTCCAGAATCAGCTTCAGTCCTCCAGTTTCATCGTCTCTGGCATATTGTTGACCATGACTCTCGTCAAAGAGTATGACTACGGGATCCAGTTCGGACTGAGCACTCACTATGCCTTGGAGACTTGAAAGAAGAATCAACGCTGTGACTATTGTCGCTAGTACTCTGGTAGTATTCCTCAGCTGTTTCATTTGAATTGACACAACCTTTAGGCTCAGTCAGCGTGCCTGACCTTAGGCCGTGTTTTAAAGTTATCTTCAGAACAGTACGATTTCAATCAGTCCTACGCCACTCAACAAACAACTGTCGTCGTTCAGTATCTGTGGAATCCTGAGCTTGATACTGTTCACGAATCTCAGCAATTCTCTGCGCTAGTAGATGATAGCACATGTTGACATCACGAGAGATGACCACTTCTTGGTAGAAACTCCTACAGGTGCAGTACAAATCGGGTACGACCAGATACTCACGACGCCCCTTTACAATCCATGTCTCTGACTCGCTGGGAAGAAAGTGATACTTGACTATCTTGCCCTCCTCCACTGCTCTTAGAGCACGGACGAACTTCTTTCCGTACTTGTTTTTGAAGTACTCAATGTCGTCCTGAGTGAGATCATCCTTTGAGAGCCTTCTTACTTCAGGTTGTGGTAGGACCATAGTTCTCACTCAAAGTTCAGATATCACGATGTTAAAATGTTGTATATTAGATATCAAATTACCAATGGAACCTATTTTCGAAGACAGAGGACTGATCATCAAGTGGGATGACATGACTGTTCTGCTCATCTCAGACATTCATCTCGGTTTTGAGGAATCAGTTTCACAGGAGAAAGGTGTTGAATTCCCTCCTCAACACCCCATCATACTTCAGAGAATAGAAGATTTAGTGAAGAAGCACAATCCATCGCACCTATACATCAATGGAGATGTGAAGCACGCTATCTTCACTGATAGTTACTACAACTGGGAGGTTGTGCCTGAATTTATGGAACAACTGACCAATTTGATTGAAACCACTATTATTCCGGGTAATCATGATGGTGTCTTAGAAGCGCTTCTCCCCCGGTCAATCACACTCACTGATGTTCATGGGATTGTATTGGGACCAAAAGAAGAATCTGTGGGGTTACTACATGGGCACACTTGGCCCTCACATGAGGTTCTGGAGGCAAAGATGATTGTTATGGGACACAATCATCCAACGATCCGACGAATCAGAGATGCATCTGTTCCTGAGATTGGACGTTCATCAAGGCGAAGATTTGGAGGAATACTGCCAGTGATTGTTCAGTCAAAACTGGACAAGAACTGTGTAAGACAGAGTATGGGCATGCTGGAAAATCTCGATGATTCTGATTGTACAATGGTCACTCTGCCAAGTTTCAACGAGTTGTTTGCTGGAGTACCAGTCAACTACCCCACATCAGACTTCCATGGTCCTCTATTTCAGAACGAGTGTGCGGGTCTACACGATTCTGAGGTGTATAGTATAGATGGGTTGTTTCTCGGTACTGTAGAATGGCTTCGTGAACGTTTCAACGAAATGATTAAATCCAATCCCAAAAGGTCAGACTCCAAGAATGGGTCGGTAGTCTAGATTGGTATGATTCTTGGTTCGGATCCAAGAGGTCGCGAGTTCAAATCTCGTCCGGCCCACCATTTTTAATTCAACAATGAATGATTGTTATTAGACATCTTCAGGAGACTTGAAGTTTTTGGATAAGTCAGTTATTTGAAGAAAGTGTATAGAGAACGATTGCTGCAGTACCTGAAGGTCCTACATCTACTCGAGCCTCAAGACTACGGCATTCACCCAAATCCATCTCCTTTCTGGAAAATGAGTTGTTACTGCCAGATAGAATGACGGCCACTCTTTCCCCGGATTTCATCCGTTCCGAAAGTCCAGCGAAGTCCAGACGTTCTTTGACAAGTACGGGGGATGTGATCATAAGAGGGTGTTCAATCTTCAGAACCTCAAGTACGTCTTTCAGGTCTGGGAGAACCATGAAGTTGCACTTCATCTTCATCGCGAGTCGATTTGCATCGGGTACTCCAGCCTGTGCCGCAGACCCTTCTGCCTTTGAAACCACGAAATTGGAGAAACCTAGTCCATAGACAACCTGTGCAGTTTCAACTGTCTTTGAGGCCGAGTGTACATTATGCAGGACAATGTAGATGTTCTTGAACGATTCATCCAAGGTGTGTAAGAACCTCCTGTGCGATGAGCTGTGAGATGAGTGGTGGAACACTCTCACCCACTTGATTGTATTGGCTGTCGATAGGACCCACAAAAGTGAAGGAGTCTGGATAGCTCATGAGTCTTGCGTGTTCTCGGACTGACAATATCCTGTTCTCATAAGGATGAACATAACGTGACAGACCATTAATGGAGGTGGATAGACGGTCAGGGAAGAGTCGTACCCAGTTTGGTAGAGTTTTCGTCTTTGAAGCTCTGAAAAATCTAGCACCCTGACCCCACCGAGTTTTGCTAACAACTTTCAGTTTGTCATCTGATAGTGGGTAGACTGAGTGGTTAGGACTTGATTCGTCCGGACTGAATAGTGTGCCAAGACCAAGATTCGGAAGATCTCCTATTGATTCCATTACAGTTGGTGCATGTTTCCGCGGTAAATTCAGCTTTAGATTGCTAATGAAAACTCGTAATCGCTTTGAGGGGTTACCATGTTGATGAGCTCTGATCATGTTGAAAAACACTGTATTAATGCCAACACGTTCAAACTCTCGCGAAATTATCTCTTCTCCCCCAGCTTGACGTATTGCAGCAACATTTTCAATCACGAAGACTTTGGGTGAGAGGTCCCCTATGATCCGGATTGTGTCCACAAGCAATCGAGCAGTACCTTCACCATAGATTCTCTCAGCGGCAGGTCGTCGACTGTCTGGATTTGCTTTGCTAAACTCTTCGCAAGGTGGAGAGGCTATGATGATATCTGGAGGTCCACCAAGTACGTCCTCAATCTGAGTTGAATGGAGTTCATTGATATCGGCCAGCCATATCGTGGATTTTGGATAGTTTAGCTTGTACGTTTCAAGTGCTGAGGAATCAATATCTATTGCTAGGTGCGTATCGTCTAAATGCAAGTTGAATCCAAAGGAAAAACCTCCTGCACCACAGAATAGGTCTAGAATCTTCATTCACATTGCCTCAGTTCTGTTTCCTTGCACCTACCACCGATTATAACAATGTCGAAGGAAGACTTCAAAAGTACTGATACCTAGCCGGCTATTCAGACTGCGATAGCGAGTGAGTGAGAATGGGATTTGGATCAGGAAAAGGAAAGGCAATTCTGTTTGGAGAACACTTTGTGGTCTACGGACTTCCAGCTCTCGCTGCAGGAATCGCATCAGAAACTACAGCTAAAATTACTCGAGTTCGTTCCATTGGATGGAAACTCGTTGATAACAGACCGGCAATGCCGGGTTACAAGGAGAAGAAGTTCGATGAGCAAAAGGCATCGATTGAGAATATCTTAGACCACCTTGCCATTGATACAACAAAATTGGGATTTCAGATTGATTTGGAGGGTGACCTCGTGTGTGCCTCAGGAATCGGAGCCAGTGCCGCGAGCTGTGTGGCAATTGTGCGAGCACTAAGCGACGAGTTTTCACTCAATCTTAATGATGATCAGGTCAACGCAGCTGCATACATCGGAGAAAAGGGTTATCATGGAACTCCATCAGGACTCGACAATACTGCTTCAACTTTTGGAGGACTAGTGTGGTTCGAACGTGATTTGAGTGGTGGGCCACCTAAGTTTGAGAGGTTGAAACTTGAGAAATCCATGCAATTGGTGATTGCTTCAACTGGCATTACTGCAAGCACGAAGGAAGTAGTGGGTGATGTCAAGGACAAGAAAGATGCAGATTCAGAATGGTTTGACACAATCTCAAAGGAATACAACCAGCTTGTCCATGATGCCAAAGATGCCCTAATTCAGCTGGATTCGACAAAAGTGGGCACTCTGATGAACAAAAATCATGATTTATTGAAACAATTGACAGTTTCGTGCAGAGAACTAGACGTTCTTGTCACTATCGCAAGGCAAAATGGAGCCATTGGTGCAAAGATGACAGGGACTGGAAGGGGCGGAAACATGATAGCACTTGCACCTGATGATAGCACAATGAAACAGATTGCAATTGCGCTGGAGAAAGAGGGTAGGGCTGCAGGGGTGTGGACCACGTCATTCGGACTTTGAGGTGAGTCTATGATACTTGAAGAGTACATCAAAATACTACAACAGAAGGAAAGAATTACAACAATCAGCAAGAATATCTCGAGAAATCTCGAGATAGCGGGAGTTCTAAAGACCCTTGAACCGACACCTGTGTTGTTTGAGAACGTAAAGGAGAGCGAGTTCAGGGTAGCGGGAAACCTGTTCTGTAACAAGACACAGGTATCAGATTATTTTGGAATTACCACCGAGGATATCATCCCCACACTGACGAAAGCCATCGAGAAACGTAGCGAACCTGAAGAAGCAGACAACGCTCCATGCCAGGAAATTGTTGAGGAGAATGTTGACCTAGACATGCTCCCAATTCTAATTCACAACAAAATAGATGGAGGTCCATACATCTCCTCAGGTGTTGTGGTAGCAGCGGATCCGGAGTTTGGACAGAACCTTGATTTTCACAGAGCAATGCAGATTGGAAAAGACAGAATGGTAGCGAGAGTAGTGAGAGGTCGTGATTTCCACAAGTTTCTTGAGCGAAACGGCGAAGTGGATGTGGCGTTCTGTATAGGAAACACTCCAGAGGTGCTCATCGCCGCAGCAACATCTGTAGAAACTGGAATAAATGAGTTAGAGATTGCCAACGCGCTGAGTCCAATAAAGGTCACAAAGGCCAAAACTGTTGACCTGATGATTCCTGCTGATTCCGAGTTCGTTCTTGAGGGGAGGATAATCCTCGAAGAGAGACATGCAGAGGGGCCTTTCATTGATCTGACTGAAACTGTGGATGTCATTCGGGAAGAACCAATCTTTGAAGTGAAGAAAATCACTCATCGAAAGACAGCCATTTGGCAGGGACTACTTCCTGGGCGTCTGGAACACAAGATCCTGATGGGCATGCCCAGAGAGCCGACTGTGTTCAAGAAGGTCAAGGATCGTGGAATCAATGTTCTTGACGTGTATATCACACCGGGAGGGGCAAGCTGGCTTCATGTTGCTGTTAAGATTCAGAAAAAGAATGAAGACGACGGTCTCCAAGCCCTTGAGGCGGCATTTGCAGGTCACAGAAGTGCCAAGCATATCTGGGTGTACGATGAGGACATTGACATCTATTCAGATGAGGAGCGGGAATGGGCCATGGCAACGCGCTTCCAGGCAGATATAGATCTCCTCATCAAAGATCCAGAGCCAGGAAGCTCACTTGACCCAAGTGCAGAACCTGGGACTAAGCTGACCACGAAATGTGGTTTTGATTGTACCAAAGTCTTAGATACCAAAGGAAAGAGCTTTGTGAAGGCCGGATTCCCGGTGGTTGACCTGAAGAAGTTTCTAGGTGATTGAGATGGGACTCAAACTGACCGGTGAAGAGAAGGAGATGCTTGAGGGTAAGCATGGAAAAGCCACTGGGAAGGCCATGGAGATTATCACCACTCTGGGAGAAATCTATGGAGCAGAGCGGCTCATTCCTGTTTCAAGCGTCCAGATTGCAGGTGTATCTTATCACAATCTTGGGGAGGCAGGACTCGAGTATCTTGATGAAATGGCCGAGGATGGACGGACTAGGGTGTTGGCCACGCTGAACCCTGCAGGAATGGACCTCGAAGAATGGAAGAAACATGGAATCAGCGAGGACTTTGCTAAGAACCAACAGAGGGTGGTGGCTGCATTTGAAAAGATGGGAGTTGTGTCGACTTGCACGTGTACACCTTATCTGATTGGCAATCTGCCACACTATGGAGAACACATAGCTTGGGCAGAATCGTCGGCGGTATGCTTCTCAAACTCAATTATTGGAGCCCTCACAAATAGAGAGGGTGGTCCAAGTGCACTAGCTTCAGCCTTGACCGGTAGGACTGCTGAATACGGGTTGCATCTCCAAGAAAACAGGATTGCACAGGTGAAGTACGAGGTCCAGGCGCAATTGACAAACACCGATGATTTTGGACTCCTTGGTCATGCGATAGGAGAGAGAACTGGAAAAGCCATTCCCTACATCGTAGGTGTCGAAAAGGCTACAACTGAAGAACTGAAATCCTTCTGCGCTTCTATTGCGACATACGGGGGAGTAGCGCTGTTCCATATGGAAGGTATCACACCAAACAAAACAAGTGTCCCAGATAAGAACGAAGTCATCACCAATGAAGACTTGAGCAAGGCACGAATCGAACTAGATGATGAAGATGCGGAGATTGATTTCATCAGTGTGGGATGTCCCCACGCAAGTATCAAAGAAATCGGTCATATTGCAGAGATGCTCGATGGCAAGAAAGTTGTAGATGGAAAGACAGTGTGGATAACCACTGCAAAGCCCACTAAGGATCTTGCAATGAAAATGGGATATTACGATAAGATTGAGAAGGCTGGGGCTTTCCTCGTGGCAGATGCCTGTTGTGCTGTTGCTCCACTGAAAGGGAAATTTTCAGGACTGATGACGGATTCAGCAAAGGCCTGTTTCTACGCACGAGGAAAGAACAGCTTCAAGACTGAGATACGGACTGTGGAAGAGTGTATCCAGGAGGCGATTTCATAATGCAAGGCAGGAAAATCTTCAAGGGTAAAGTGACTGGTGAAGCTTTGGTGACAGGAGACGACATCTCGTTCTATGGCGGATGTGATCCTGAAACCGGTGAGATTGTGGAAAAGGGACACCATCTTGAGGGTAAATCAGTCTCGGGAAAGATACTGGTCTTTCCAACAGGAAAAGGATCTACAGTTGGTTCCTATGTTCTCTACGCTCTGAAGAAGGCAAAAAAGGCGCCTCTGGCCATTGTCAACACGACAACGGACCCAGTTGTAGCAGTTGGCTGTATAATTTCAGAAATTCCAGCAGTGGACCAGATTGACATTGGAAAAATCAAAACTGGACAAAAAGTGGAAGTTGACGCCGAGAATGGCGTCGTTTCCGTTATGGAATAGCTCAGAACCGTTGCAGCTGAGGTTCAAAGTCCTCAGGACTGAAGGCGGTCTCACCATCTTCTGGCATATCGCCTCTCTCTTTGAGTGTCTGAGTGGTCAGAAGATAGTATACTAGTGCCAAGGATTTTCTACCACGGTTGTTGGTAGGAATTACCAAGTCAACGTTAGTAGTCACGTTATCAGTATCGCAAAGAGCGACGACTGGCACTCCAATTCTTGCAGCCTCGGAGAGAGCCTGTTCATCAGTCCGTGGATCGGTGAGAATCACTAAATCAGGTTCGATGTAGGTCCTCGGACCAGCAATGTTTGGATTGGTAAGAGTTCCTGGAACAAACCGGTCTGTGAATGCGTTCGCACCAATATAATAGGTAAATGTTTCCACTGGTTTCTTTCCATAGACTCTTCCTGATACCACAACAATCTTTGAGGGATCAAATCTGGCCAGAAACTTACCAGCCACTCTGATTCTCTCATCGGTCTTTCGAACATCAAGCACATACAGTCCAATCGGTCGCTGTCGATATACGAACGGCTCCATATCTTGCGTCTTCACTTGCGTGCCGATGTGGCAGCCTGCGGCCAGGTATTTGTCCATGGGAGTGAGTAGTTCTAAGTCAGAAACTTCTATCTCACTCATTCTACTTCGCCTCCGCAGTTTCTGTGGCTGCAAACGCCATGAAACTATCAATAATGTCAATGTGGGCAAGTAGCATCCTGCGACAGCAGTATCTTGTCAATCCGACATTATCGAGAACAACAGAGGGGTCTTCACCCTGTCTAACTTCACGCTTAAACTGCTCAAACTTGTCTGCGACCACTTTGCCGCATGTAAAACATCGTACTGGAATAATCATTGTATAGTCGCCTCACCTGTATGATTTCTGGTATCGGGACCTAGCTGAAGGACCACCGAACTTCTTTGGTTCAGTTCGTCGTGGGTCTCCGACCAGCATTGTCCTGTCGTGTTCGATCATCTTTGAGCGTACCTCGAAGTCTTGACTCATACGAATCAGACCGGTGGCTATGGCCATTCTCACTGCGTCAGCCTGACTCATGAAACCGCCGCCTCTTGTTCGTACTCGGATGTCGTATCGTTTCCATCCTTCTCCGAAGAGAATCAGTGGTTCCATGATACGCATTCGGGCAAGCTCTGGTTGTTGAATTTCCAGGGGCCTTCCGTTGATTCTGATTCGACCTGTACCATCCTTTATGGTGGCCTTGGCAAGGCTTGTCTTTCTCTTGCCTGTGCTTACTACTACTCTCACTTTACTACCTCCGGGTTTCTCCAACCGAGTTCGTAACTCAATTCAGCCACGGTGATAAATTTCCGCGTCATACTCCGGTATCTTGAACCTTCAAGTACTATCTTCTCTGACTCGGCATATTGTTCAGGCACACCAATGTAGACCTTGATGCGCTTGTACGCTGCCTTGCCTCGAGGTGTAGGCCATGGGAGCATTCCACGGAACATCTTCCGGACCATCTTGTCGGGGCGACGTTCGTGGAACGGACCCCTGCTTGGTTTGTATGAGGTCCTGATATTGAACCTCTCTTTCCAGGCCTCAATCAGGGTTCTGCGGTCTCCTGTGATGATGGCCTTTTCTGCATTGACTATGACAACTTGCTCACCGAGAATGGCTGCTTTTGCGGCTTTTGACCCAAGTCGACCAACGACCATGTTCTCGGCATCGTAAACTTTGATACTCTCTGTATTCATTGAAACCACCTATACTATGATCGTGACTCCCTTTCCTTTGGGAACCTTTGTGAGCAGTTCGTCAATTGAAATCAGTGTGCCACCAGCCCCAACGATGACTGTCCTCGCAGAAGTGGACGCATTAAGAGCTGCCACGGTCACCTTATGGGAGAGGTTACCAGAACCCAGAACCTTTCCGGGTATGACAATTATGTCTCCAGCATTTGTGTGGCGACTAATCTTTCCGATATTCACTGTTGCACGTTTGCGAGCTGGTCTAGCAATTAGCTCAGCAACTCGTTTCCAAATACCAACATTGTGTTTGGTGGATGTCTTCTTGAGCACATTAATGAGTGCGCGTGTGTTTGGGTCTGTTGGTCCAGATTTGATTGATCTTTCCATGATGTCACACCTCATAGTGATAGTGTATTCGCGTAATCAAGAGCCAATCTGATTCTCTCTTTCAGGAGTTCAGAGGACTTCTCTACAATCTCTTCCGGAGTAAGTGCACCTGTAGACTCTACCTTGAACATGAAACTATCTTTCTTTGAATCGATTGTTATGGCTCTAGGTTCACAGACTTCAACACAAGCTTCGCAGAGGCTACAATCTAGAGTATTCTGTGTTGATATTGTATCACCCTCGACCCGCAAGATGTTCTTCGGGCACACATCGACACAGTCTCCGCACTGGTTGCATTTCTCCTTGTTCACTTCGACTATGGGTACATATTTGTATGAAACCGTTGATACTGGCTGGAACTTTGCGTTTTCCACACCCTTTCCAAGTCTGGCATATGCTTCAATGATCAGACGTTGGCCTGGGGCCAGCTTCACCAGAGGAATTTCACCTGATGCAGGAACTACCTTCGGGTCTTGTGAAGTTAGGTTGCTGGAGTTGATTATCTTCTCCTCATCTTCCTCAGCTGTTTCCTCTAGCGTGAGGGTGCATTGACACAGGCTGCAACCCTTGCCTTCACAATCGCAGTCTTCTGGCAGGTTGTAGCTCTCGAGATCGGTCACGAGGGGGATTAGTCCCAACCTGTGTGCGAGCATCTCATCGTACATGACACTCGTGTTCTCTAGAACTAGTACTTCATCTATTGCCATTGAGGGCAATCTGGTAAGCATTGTCCTGCGCAGTGCGTTTGCAAAAGCAACATCCACTCCTTCCACTAAGAAGTGAACGATGTTGTCTTGTTTGTGGATTATTGTAATCTCCATAGACTCACCTGACTGCAGAGGTTTGTTCACCCAAAAGACATTCTTTCCGGGACGGACTCGCCATGTGACACTTGTGTCATACGGCTCTCGCGCCCATGCCCTGGGCGTCTTCGCCTGTTTTGTCTGAACATAAAAGGCTTGTCCTACGTCATTGTAGAAATCGGTTGAAACGGTTTTTAGAATTAGGCAGCTATCTGTGAGAGGTCTCTCAGTCCATTAACAATTAATTTGTAACCATTGAGTCGCTGCTTTGGATCAATAGCAACCATTCCGAAAGTGGGGACTCCAAGCAGGTCTTGAACTGACTCGGGTCTCATTGACCCTGGGAGGTCCTGCTTGTTTGCAATGGCAATGACTTTCACACCATTGAGTTCGTGCCTGAACTTCTGAAGAAGCTGACGTGTCTTGAGAACGGCCTTTGGATAGCTCTCAGTGACCACAACAACCATTCTGCTACCCTTCATAAAATCGGCCCAGAGAAATTCAAAATGAGATTGCCCACCCATTTCAATGAGGGAGGCCTTCGTGCTTCCGTCGATTGTGATGGTCCCACAACTCATACCTGCAGTCGGTTGGTAGTTGACTTCCAGTTTTTGCGATGGGTCCGTGAGCAATTTGATTAGTGTGGACTTGCCTGCATAACCGGATCCCATTAGTGCAACCTTGACATACTGTGTCATGAGAGTCGACTCCAAGTAGGGGGAGTTTGGACAGCGTATAGGTTGGAGTATTTCGGGGGTAACACTCGCTCTATGAACGTTCGCCCTCAGAAAGCCTACTTAAGGCTAATGAAATAAGCTAGAAAAGCGCGCGATAGAAGGTCTTAACTGGCAATGAAAATCTGCAGTCGAGAGTGGTTGAGATGTCCTTGAAGGAGCCAAGCATCATTGTAATCAATGACAGAGCTCTAGAGGATCTTGGGAACCTAATGAAAGACTACAGTAGTCCACTCTGTGTCACTGATGAGTTGATTCAGGCAGAGTATTCTCAACATCTTGAGGAAGCAATAGGTATCTCATGCAAATGGTTGACGGTGGATAAATACCGTGCTGACTCAAACACTGTACCAGGGAATATCGACATAGTGCTTGGATTTGGAGGCGGGAGCAGTCTGGATGTGGCCAAACTAGTGGCTCAAGACACCGGTCTCAATTGGGTGTCTATCCCTACAGCAGCATCCCATGATGGCATCGCGAGCGAAGTTGCTTCCGTGAGTCATAATGGGTATAAGTACTCCAAGAAGTGCAAAGGACCTCTGGCAGTGATTGCAGACACTTCGATCATATCTAAGGCACCACCAATACTGAAACTGGCTGGTCTGGGAGACATCATCTGTAAAACCTCGAGCCTGGCTGAGTGGAAGATGGCGCATGAGGAAAGAGGCGAGGACTTTGATGAAGCGGTCTACTCAATCGTTGAGGATGCATTACACGCTGTTCTCAAAGATGATGATCTTGAAACCCTGATAAGAGCTGAGATCGACGCAGGTCGCGCAATGAGTATATTTGGAAGTTCCCGACCCTGTTCTGGAACAGAGCATGCAATCTCACACGCGTTGGACAAAGAGTGTGGACAACTGCATGGACTTCAGGTGGCATTTGCGACACCATTTTGTCTTCACTATCTTAGTGAGGCGGGATATACTACATACAAACCTGATGACATGATAGAGTATATGTCTGACAGACAGATGCCCATTACATTGAACGAGATGTCCATCTCGACGGAACAGTTCATCAGATCAGTAAATCAAGGAGTAGGAATAATGGAGAAGAGGAATCGGTATTCGATTCTAACACATCTGGAAGTAGACGAGTCCTCTATGAAGAAGACTATAGCCCAGCTTGGTTACTGAAGGATTGTATTGCTTCGACAGTTTTAAAAGAAGTCAGACTGACGGCGCAGAAGAGTCTGTCCGTGAAGGACAGGTCTTGTAGCATATACCGATGAAGAACTAAACTGAGGTAAGTAATAATGCCAAAGCCAAGTTTTGTAGAATGGGAGCCTACCGAGGAACTTCAGAAGAAGGCCCTTGAGGCTCTAGAGATAGCCAAAGACACAGGTCGGATTAAGAAAGGTATCAACGAGGCCACAAAAAGTATCGAGCGTGGTATTGCACGGTTGGTAGTGGTCGCTGAAGACGTTGAACCACAAGAGGTAATCATGTACCTACCCGGACTCTGTGATGACAAGAAAGCACCTTACATCTTCGTGAAAAGCAAGGCAGACCTTGGAAACGCCGCAGGTATTGAGCGGCCCACCGCTGCTGTAGCAATCATCGTGGACGGCAAGGCAAAGGAACTCGTTGATGACATCGTCGAGAAAATCAACGGCCTTCGTAAGTGAGATCCAGGTGATGGTTTCCGATGAGTAAAGATGAAGAAACTACCCCCAATATTCCTGCTGAAGTGATTCAGCTACTAGGAAGGACTGGAGTGACTGGTGAGATCACTCAGGTCCGAGTAAAGATCCTAGCTGGCAGGGACAAGGGCCGAGTTCTTACTCGCAACGTGAAAGGACCAATCAGAGAGGGTGACATACTCGTTCTGAGAGAGACTGAACGTGAAGCCCGTAAGATGAGGAGGCGCTAGAACAGTGGTCGGAACTCAGCGCTGTTCTTTCTGTGGAAAGGACATCGAACCAGGTACTGGTTCAGCTTTTGTTCAGACCAAGGACGGAGCTGTTTCTTGGTTCTGTTCGAACAAGTGCAAAGTCAACCGTCTGAAACGTGGTCTAAAGCCCAGAGACACAAAGTGGACTGCAGGCTACGAGAAAGGCGGGAAAGCATCTCGATAGAATAAAAACAGACCAAAGGTGGCATTCTAGCCACCTGCGGTTTGAACTACTCCTTTTCGACTTCTTCCTTCACAAAGTCAAAGATCACTGTAGCCAGAGCACTGATTTCCTCTGGGCTGATTCCTTTTGCATCTTTACCCAGAAGCTCAACCAGAGAATCGAGGACCTTGTCAGACGTGTCGTGGCTCTCAATAGCACTCTTGACAGTATCACGAATCTTCATGGTATAATCAACATCACCCACACCATGTTGCTCGATGTAGTTTCTTGCCATGTTCTCTGCATCTGAAGACTCCTCAAGACCGCCCTCTTTTGTCCAAAGAGCAATCTCTTTGGTTGCAGTTTCTGGGGCGTCAGAAGCATGTGCAATGTTAACACCCGCCCAAATTCCATACTTGCCTCTAAGTGAGGAGGGATCGGCTTTCTGGACAAATGTTGCTCCAAGTGCATCACGGACCCCTTGGATCACATCATCAGCCTCAAAAATCATCACTAGAACCGGCGCAGATGATATGAAGTCGACCAACCACGGAAAGAAGGGCTTTTCCTTGTGCACTGCGTAGTGTAGTTCAGCTAGTGATTCGGGAACCTTCATCTCACTGAAAGCACGTACTTTGTAGCCCCGATCCATTAGTGCCTTCAGAACCATTGCACTGACTCTTCGACGGGCTGTCCCATCTGGTTTAATTATGACAAACGAGCGTTCCAATTGTCTCACCTATTGTTCATGATACATGAGTTTTGTATCCACAACCCTCGCGAGATTGAACAAGAATATAACCCATTTCATTCGACAGTGTCTGGGCAAAATCGACACTTTCATAACTGTAGCCAGTTGTCCCACAGCAATTCCTTGTGAGGTGCAGCAATGAGTGAGAAGCTTCGCTCCCCAATTGTTACAGTTCTTGGACACATAGATCATGGAAAGACCTCATTGCTCGACAAAATGCGTGGAACTGGGGTTCAAGACCGTGAGGCTGCAGGCATTACTCAGCACATTGGAGCGTCATTCTTTCCAACCGAAACCATCCTTTCAATATGTGGAGAACTCTTGAAATCTGTGAATACTGAACTGACCATTGACGGTCTCCTCTTCATAGATACACCAGGCCACGAAGCCTATCTTAACCTTAGACGACGGGGAGGGGCCATCGCAGACATTGCAATTCTCGTTGTGGACATCAATGAAGGGCCTCTCACACAGTCTTATGAATCCCTGAAGATTCTACGTTCTGGGAAGACTCCATTCTTGATAGCAGCGAACAAACTTGACAAGGTTCCTGGTTGGCGAGAGAAACCCGGAATGACTCTTTTCGAAGCTATCAAGGCACAAGGTCAATCCACTCAGAATGAGATTGATAGACGCCTGTATGAGATTGTAGGTGCTCTCTCTGCAAATAGTATCCTATCAGAACGATTTGATCGTGTTGAAGACTTCAAAAAGACGGTGGCTATCGTTCCAACCAGTGCGAAGACAGGGGATGGAATTCCAGAGCTTTTGATGGTGCTTTCAGGCCTGACTCAGCAATTTATGCAAGATCGATTGAGAGTATCTTCTGGTCCTGCAATAGGAGCCATTCTTGAAGTCCGAGAGGAAACAGGGCTGGGAATTACTCTTGACACAATAATCTACGATGGAATTCTGAAGAAGACAGATACAGTGGTAGTGGGAGGTCTAGATAACGTCATTGTTGCCAAGATTAGAGCATTACTGCAACCAAAACCTTTGGATGAAATTCGAGATCCAAAGGAGAAATTCACTAATGTTGAAGAAGTTCATGCTGCTGCTGGTGTCAAGATAGTAGCTCCGGATATTGAAGGTGCTGTGGCAGGAGCTCCAGTGTACGCTGTCAGTGACCCCGAAAAACTCGAGGAGATCAAACAAAAAGTTCGCGATGAAGTAGGAGCGATACGAATTCAAACAGACAAATCCGGAATTGTTTTGAAAACTGATACTCTGGGGTCTCTGGAAGCGGTCACACAATTCTTGCAGGATCGTAAAGTACCAGTGAGGGCAGCTGATGTAGGTCCTATTGTGAAACGAGATATCATCGAAGCGCAAGCCTCAGGTGATACAGACCCTCTGAATGCGGTAGTTCTGGGTTTCAATGTCAAATTTGGTCCGGATATAGAAGATCTTGCAGCCGTATTGGGTGTAGAAACCTTCCTGAACGAAGTCATCTATCGATTGTACGATGACTACAACGCATGGTTGATTGTCAAGAGAGAACAGGCGAAAGCAGAGTCTCTTGGCTCTATCATCAGACCAGGAAAAATCGAGCTCATGCCAGACTTCGTCTTTCGACAGAGCAATCCCGCAGTGGTGGGCGTGAAAGTCCATGGAATAATCCGACCCAGAACAGCACTGATCAACGAGGAGGGCAAACGAGTAGGCACCATTCTGCAGATTCAAGACAGGAGTGTCACGATTGATGAAGCCACTGAAGGAATGGAAGTTGCTGTTTCAATTCGTGGGCCAACAATTGGGCGTCAGGTGAAAGACACTGAGATACTCTATACTGATGTTCCTGACAAACATGTTCTGGCAATAAGAAAGAAATTCTTGGATGATCTTTCTCAGTCAGAGCAAGAGGTGCTCGAGGAGTTCACCATAATCAAGAGAGCCGCTGGAGCTTTTATCTAACTAAACGTTTTTAGGCACTTCGGGAAAATGGGTCGTTGCAGCGGGTAGGGCGGGCCGTTTGCCGCGGTCGTGACCACATGGCACTAGTGGCGCCAGTAACCTCGTGAAGGGTGAAACCCAATCACGATGGGTTTCGCTGTGGGACTGTGATTAGCAGTCTCTGGAGTCTGTTACGGGGATAGCAACACTCGTAGGTTTGTTGTGATTGCCTTAGACTTCCGAACCGGGTCAGGCCCTGGCGGGAACAGCCCTAAGGATAAGTAGTGGAGCCCCAGAGGTAGCTGCTTTGAGAAACGCAACGAGCTAACTCAGCGTGTGAAGGACATTCGATACGTCAGGGGCTGCTGCACCTTCTTACAACATAGCCAGCATGAATCCTAGATATCTTCCTTCAAAATAGCATCTATCTTCTCAACAAACCCTTCGTAGGGTATTCTCCAGCTTTCAGAGTCTTCGCTGTACATGTCTATCAAGTGACAATAGCCCTTGTGTGTACCATCTACAAGAATTTGGACAAACATCTCATCCGTATACTCTCTTAGATTTCGGAGGTGTTTCAGATAATCATTGGTTTCAGTCGATGGTAGATAGACTTGCACAAAGAAATGACTACTACTCTCCATTGTGATTTGGTGGTAGTAGGGAAGCTTGTCAAACCAGAGCAGAATTTTACGGGCATCCTTTGATTTGAAGAAACAGACGACCGTCATAGCAGATTCTGTATAGGGTTTCATGACAAGTTTGTATCCTCTGATAATTCCAGACTCCTCGAGTTTCTTGACTCGATTATGGACCTGTGGTTGTGATAAGTCCAAGATCTCTCCCAATTCTCGTAACTTGATATCTGGGTCCTCAACCATGTGTCTCAGTATCAAAGTATCCTTTGAATCAAAGCTGACTGTCTGGGGAAACTCTTCCATATCCAAGTCAATCTCTTTGGTCCTCGCCATAATCTTCGGGAGTGACTTTGACCACTTATCCCAATCCCAGTTCTCAATCTCTGAAAGCTTGGCCTCACTCCGTTGGTAGTCAACAACATCGAATAGATAGTAGTCTTCAATCAGCCCCTTCTTTTTCAAATCAGAGGCTAGGTCGAGGATCATACGAGGTGTGTTCAGTGGATAAACTGTATAGATGAAAAATCCCTCGAATTTTCCATACGAGGACGCGTAGTAGTAGAAAGCAGGGATTTCATCCATTATCTTCTTGAGTTTTGATTCACTAGATGGTCTACTGGTTGCAAGGAGAATGTATTCAGCCAGACCGAGTTTTCGCTCATGTGTTTGAACTTTGGCCTTGCAGAGTATTCCCTTCTCCTTCAACTTTGAAATTCGATATCGAATAGTTCTGCTTGGTTCATCTAAGAGCTCACTAAGTTCTCTGGTTGATACCTTTGTACCATGCTCTTCAAGGGCGTGGAGAATCTTTAGGTCTAGGGGGTCGAGTGAAGATTTCAGAGACATTGTGTCTGATCACCATTCTACGCTTCTACGCTGATGAGTACACTTAAACTTTGGCAAAGGTATTTAAAAGTAGTTCTACCAGTAAGTGATTTTACGGTTAACTATTGGTAAACTCGTGGTTATTTCTTTGCCCAAATATCGGCCTAAGTATTGGCAACATTTATTAACAAATTTGTCCGAATATTAACTAGGTGCTTAAAAAATGGCATTTGCAAAATTAATGGAAAAACTCCGTGCTGAACCAGATCTAGAAGTGCATCATCGGCTGAAGTCACACGTTCGGACTGATGTCTATAGAAGGTCCTTCCAGAGGTAAGCACATTGTCATTCATCTCAAAAGAAGAAACTATACGTGTCATAACGGTCGTGTGCAGTACATGACCGTGCTTCTTTTTTTCTGATTATATTCATTTTGAGATTACATTCGTTTTAGAGGGTAGTACCCAAAATAAGGCAAAAGTAGTTCTACTGAAATCCTTCAATCTGAAAGCTAGTAACTGGGAAATGCCGCAGTGACACTATGCAGACAATCAGCGACCTCTCTGTGATATGAAGTAGCATCTGTCACAATCTTTATGAGAGAATCTGGAACCGAACGATTTACACGCG
>DXJI01000045.1 GCA_019057595.1 Candidatus Thorarchaeota archaeon | reverse complement strand
TGGTCTTGGTGCGGAAACTGCTGGTGGAATGCTTGTGTTCTTGGACTTTGAGAAGAAGGAAGAGTTCTGTGGAATCCTTGCTGAGAATAAACTGCCCTGTTGGCCTGTTGGCAAAGTCGCGAAAGCTGAAGGACCTCCCTGTGCGAAGATTGCCCAGGATGTCAAGTTCATTGAGACCGAGTTCCTATGAAGACGCTGGAGAACCGAACTGGATCCAAGTCTGAGGACTGCTGCTGCGAGCGGCCGGTCTCATCCTATCATTTTCACTCGATTGCGCAATCCATTTCTAAAATTGTGGCGCCTTGACGGATTAACCTGAGTAAGTGACGACAAACCATATAATATGCATCAGAATACTGAGAATACACAGATTCGTAGTCTTAGACTCGGAATGCAGAGGAGTATCAATGAAGATTGTTGTCACTGGTCCATTTGAAGCTGGCAAGAGCAAAATGATCCATCACATAACTAATGGTGCGTGCATCAATGTCGAAAGAAAGGGAACGACCATTGCAATGGATCATGGGCTTGCAAATGTGGATGGAATGAATGTCTTCATGTTTGGAACCCCTGGTCTGCTCAGATTCCGGACCATGCGTAAGATACTCAGTGAAGGAGCAGATGGTATCATATTCGTTGTCGATTCAGTTGACCCAGAGTCCGATGCTCGGGCAAAGCTCTTCTTCAGAGAAATAGCATTCTTCCTCCCCGGTGTCCCTTGTGTTGTTGCAGCTAACAAACAGGACCTGAAAGAATCAAGACCCGTGGATCAACTCAGGAAAAACCTCCGATTTCTAGCAGGTCTACCCGTATTCCCAGTATCTGCCGAAACTGGAGAAAATGTGGACAGTATGCTTCGAACCCTGCTTTACCTTGTGATGATGCAGTGGAGTAAGGTCTTCGGGAAATTTGCTGAATATAGTGGGGACAAGAAAGGACTCAAGAAACTGATGAAGGACTTGAAGGTCGAGCGCGACCAAGCTGTGGGTTATCTTAGGAGATTCGAACTCAGGAAACTACTCGAGGTCCAGATGGGTGACGAGGAGTTTATTGTAAAAGACAATATACGACCACTTCTTGAAAATCCAGTCTTGCTGATGAAGCGTTAGACTTAACTAAACGCCACCGCGTCAGTCATCCACAGTGTATACTAAATTGTCAAGTCATTGAGGCTATTCAGAAAGAATCAAAAGCGATTTAGAATGCCTCCGATAATACTTACAAGGTGAGCCTTATGAGTCAAGATATTGAAGACATGGACCCAGCCGAGATTTTGGAGAGAGCTGCTCAGGCTCGAGAGGCTGGAGAGAAAGAAACCGCCGCTAAGATGTTCAATGCTGTAGGTAATATCTACATGTCAGTTGCTGAATTTGATGAGGCTCACAAGTGTTTCAACGACTCAATAGAGATTTACAAGGATCTGAATGATGAGACAGGAGTGTGCGACACGATGTACAACCTTGGTGTTGCACAGATCAACCTCGAACGCTGGGATGAAGCAATTGGCACCCTTGAGGCAGCTAAGAAAAAGTTCGATAAGGCAAAAAATGACGGTGGTTCAGCAGATGTCACTTACGGACTAGCGTTGGCCAACCTAGGTCAAGGGAGCTTTGACGTTGCCTTGGGACATTTCAAGAAGGCCCAGAAGGCATACAAAACCCTTGACAATCAACAGGGTGTTGCCAGTGTCATCATGGACATTGGCGCAGCATACGTTGACAAGGAAGACTGGACAGTAGCTTCAACAACTATCAAGAAGGCTCTGAAGGTCTATCGTGAGATTGAGGACAAAGCTGGTATTGCTGATGCTCTATCTCTGCTCGGTGACATTGCTGAAACTGGCGGAAACCAAAAGAAAGCTGCAGAACACTTTGTTGAGGCTGCTCAGAACTACTATGAAGCTGAGATCTTTGATATTGCGAGAGAAGTGGTCGAACGTGCTGAGCAGAAGATGTGGGACATCCCAAAGAGCACTCGCCGTCGTCTCAGACGAGTCATTGATGATATCATTGACGCTCTTCCAGAGGAGATTGAAGTCGTCGTCGGCGATGAGGATGTCGACGAAGATCTACTTGATTTCCAATCCAAAGAGTAGATACAGATACAGTTCCTTGATTTCATAACCAATGGTTCCACAAGAACAAACTCTATTTACTAAGTTGAGAACATCGTGGTGCCCTTTATCGGAGTGCCCCATATGACAAGTCATAGGATAAAAATTCTCTCGGTTCTTGTCGTGATCCTCTTCATTGGAACGATTAGTCCATTATCTGTTACATTCGTGAACAACTCCTATACGAACAGTTCCCCCATGACATACTTGCTGGGCGATGTTCCCTCCGATCAGATACCACTACGGAGAGTAGCGTTTGTTGCGCCGGATTCAAACTCATATATCGATGAGTTCGCTTACATGGCCACTGTCCCCACCTCAGTATTCTATCACAACGACACTCAATACATCTCTCCACTGATCTATAGTGAGGGATCTTCGAGTGAGGCATGGTTGTTGGAGGATTGGGGTGAATACTTGGAGGCCGATGGTGGAATAACACAGGCTTTCGCAGTTGGTGATTTCTCAGAGAGTTACATCACCTCTCTTCAACAAGATCTTGGTGTCAAGGTGTATCCCCGTATAACTGGTACTAGTGCAGCTGATATTGCTGCAAAGATAGCTGTATCAGAATGGAGTACAAGTAGTTCTGCTGTTCTGGCAGTGGTGGAAGAGAATTTCAACACACCCTCGACTATTGTTGGAAGTACAACTCACACATTTGAGGACCAAGCATCAGAACCCACTGGGTTTTCAGGATCAGTGAACTATGGAACTCCGGAAAGCATAACTTTCACTCCTCCATCTTGGGCTGGTTGGATTGAGGGGGCTTTGAACTGGACTGGTTCAGAGATTATCACGCACCAGCTTATTGACCCTAATGGAGAAATCGTCGATTATTCAATATATAATCAGGTCTTCTTCTCACGACTTTTGACTTATGTGGAATCTCCTGTACCGTTGAACTTCTGGTTACCCAAGACTGTTGATGGAATCTGGACCATGAATGTTTCTCGTGATTCCGCATCACCAGCTAGTCCGACGAGTATGAACGGTGATGTGATTTCCCATCCCGGTCACATAGTATCTGCCAATGTTCCGAGTGATGCAAAGTGGTTTAATGTTACTCTGACATGGGACAATGTTGCGACAGACTTGAACTTAGCACTTGTAGATCCAACAGGTCGCATGACAATGTGGGCACCAGCAGGAAGCATCCTCTCTAGTCCTGGAATTGAAACCATCGAATTACCCTATCCGATGGCAGGTGACTGGAAAATTATCGCAGCTTGGATGGATGCGACAACTGAACAGAACAACATCGAGTTGTCCTGGGAAATTTCGATGCAATCTACCGACCTGTCTGCTTACATGGAAGCAGCATCTAACGCAGCGGTATTGGCATCTCTACTCAATGTTCCACTTCTTTATGTGAATGCAGACCAAGTGCCTGTAGAAACCCAATGGGCTCTCTCACGACTCGGAGTGTCTGCCGCTTGGCTTGTTGATCCTTCTGACCTTCAAGGTGTAGCACTAGAGGGTCTGTTGAACGCATCAATGACTGTGACCAATCTACAGACATATTCCACCGTTTCGTCTGCTATTACCAGCCTATCTGAATCTCCTGACATTGTAGTCACCGTCCCTCTTTGCAACAATAACGAGTTCTTTGCTCCAGCTGCATTTTCAGCTGCAGCCCATGGTGCCCCAATATTCTCCCTCTCTGGGACCGACAACTCAATCACGACTCGCGCTCAGGAGACTTGGGCTCCATACAAAATCGGTCCTGAAATCAACAACATCTATGTCATCAACAAATATGAGAACCGTGCCGAGAACGGTTGGTACGATGAACGAATCCCCAACAAGTTCTCGATGATGAAGTCTGTGGATAGTTTCGAGTCATTTGTATCTGTAAGAGGTGCATACAACTCGACAACCTCCCAACCAGTAGTTGTAATTGCTCCGGACTCACTGTTACCTTTGAGTTTTGATAGATCTCTTCAGTCTCACTTCATGCCTGGTCGAATCCCTGCAGAAACTGCGACTCTGGCCTCGGTCTTCATTAATCGCGGTGTACTCCACAGGTTCCTTTTCCTCACAGCAGAGAATGCTGACACAACTTTGGTCAGTATGTATGCTTACACAGATGGAGCGGATTTCAGCGATAACAACTATGACTATTACAAACTCTTTCAGATCGAGAACACTACTGATGCCCTCGAAGACGCAGGTTTCACCAACGAGCTACATGTCGGTCAAAACGAGGTCTTTGAAATGATTGGCTCGCAGGTAGGTTTCTGGACCTTAAGCACTCATGGCACACTCACGCTGCTTCCTAGAGATCCTCCGTTTCGACCTGCTGGACCTGGTTACTTCTCTCTAAGGAACGCTGATGCAAGTTGGGGCTTTGAGGAGAGTGAGTTAATTAGAGAAAGTAGTCAGGATCAGGACAGCCTGGTGAATCCAGTTGTCTATTCTGCAGAGAATGCAAATCATGTCACTAGATCGACTGATGAGCTTGAAGCTGCAATTGATAACATAGGTTCTCCAATTGTCATACTTACCGCATGTCTGCTTGGGGGTACAGGTATGCCTCTGATGCTGATGGAGCATGGAGCCGTGGGAGTCACTGGCGCTCCTAGGACAGTTTACTTCCAACCTGCAGGAATGCTCTCGGTTCTCTTGGCTCAATCTCTGTGTGATGGAGATACTTTGGGGTATGCACTAACGAAAGGTCTACAGACCATTTCTGCTGACTATTCTGACCCGCTCATTGATAGAGATCCCAGGGATTATGCCAATCAGCAGATTCTCTTTGGAGACCCATCTGTACGCCTCTATGAACCCAGCGCTTATCCTCATGTGGCCGCAGAGGATCCTCTCACCCAGTCTTACGATTCTCATATTCCGGGTCGAGGAACTACAGGTATTGCAGCCCTAGGGGATTCAAGCTATCTTCCAGATACACTCGAATCGCTCGGACTGTCCTATGACTATTATGAAACTTCGAATTTCACGAGCTTCACTCAGCTTCTCTCTATTAGAAAAGTAGTCCTGATTGAACCAGACACGATATCTGTTCTTGGGGCAAATCTTGCGACTTCAACCAGTGAATTGAACACTTACGTCAGGAATGGAGGTGTACTCGTTGTCTTTGGAGTGTCTGAGAATCTTAATTGGTTGCCCTGGGAGGTGACGTTCAGCTCTACTGGAAGTGGGTCCTCAATTACCATCACTGATGATCAGCATCCCCTGATGAGTGCACCCAATGTTCTAGGGTCGTCTGTTGATTATCAAGGGCACTTCTCATCTGTCTGGGCCAACCTCTCTGTACTGGCCACAGACGGTTCAAATCCTGTCATTGTTGCGGGAGCTATAGGATCTGGGAAAGTAGCACTGACCACAACAACCCCCTCTGGATTGTCACGGAATTCAACAATTGAGAATGCTGTATCTTGGAGTGAGGCACCATCCGTTTTGTTGAGTAGTTACACACTCAATCAGCAGATTATCTGGGCGGGTGACACAGTTCAAATCGATCTCAAGTTTGAAGATCTTGTTGGCAATGACATCACTGATGCTGACGTTACTGTGTGGCTTAACTCGAGTCAGCTTGACGCTGTTGATGTAGGCTCAGGAGTTTTCAGGGTCACACTTACCAATGAATGGACCGGAGCCAACCTAGGTGCTTTCGATCTTCAAATCGATGCATCGAAGGCTGGATTTGACACGTTGTCTCTCATTCTCGAACAATTCATCCTGATTCGTCCGTTCCCATGGCTGACAATTGGTATCTTCGGTGGTGGAGTTATCGCCTTGGTTGCAGGTTGGATATACGTGAAGAAGAAACGCGGCGACGACATGCCGTGGCAACGTGATAAGACACCTCGTGATCAAAAGAGGACTAAAGAAGATCGAAAGAAACGAGAGAAGGAAGACGGGAAGGCGGACGTTCGCGAGTACTTTGGTGTGTAATCCAGAAAATGCAATAAGTTATTATAGAGTGGCCACAGACTAGCGTTTGTTCTGATTGGCCGAGGGTGCAAGTATGTCCAGCCGTGTCGACAACATCAATCAAATCATTAGAGACTTCGAAACAGTACCCGGTGTTGAAGGAGCTGCTCTTGTTTCTGCTGACGGTCTCATGATCTCATCAGCACTTCCTGAAGCTGAGCAAGAGAGCGTAGCTGCCATCAGCGCAGCAATGCTTTCCCTCGGTGAGAAGGCAACCAACGAACTGGATCGTGGCGTTCTGATGGAGATCTATGTCAAGAGCGATCGAGGATACACCCTACTCACATCAGTTGGAGAGAACGCATTGTTTCTCGTTTTAGCCAAAGCTGACGCACAGATTGGTCTGATATTCGTAGACATGAAAAGAATGGCAGAGTCCCTTCTTGAGATACTCTAGTCTACTTCATTCTCTCAATGATCACGTCAACAATGTGACGTGCAATCTCTCTCTTCGGTGCAAGTGGAACATTCTTAGTGAAATCTTTTCCACCCACGATTAGGACCTCATTTGTGTCTGTGCCAAATGCAACTCCCTTCTTTTGAGCGTCGTTGGCAACCACGAGGTCACAGGTTCCTGCTTCAATCTTCGCTCTTGCCCGTTTTTCAAGTTCCTTGTCAGACACGCCTGACTCCACTTTGAAGCCCACAATGAACAGGTCTTTCTGTTTCTTTCTCGCTTCTTCAACGATTTTCTTTGTGGGAACAAGTCTAACACTAAGGTCAGTAGCACCAGATGCTATCTTGCTGTCTTCCATCTCTGACGGTTCATAGTCTAATACTGCTGCAGTTGAAACAAAAACATCCGTCTTCTTCTTTGAGAGTTCACTCAATACCGTGTCCATCATTTCTTTTGAGGTGGTTACCCTCAGAACCTCTGCTTGGTCCGGAACGTTCTCAGAGATGGGTCCCACAATGAAACTGACCTCAGCTCCTCTGAGAATTAGATTTTCAACGATAGCGATACCCATTTTTCCTGTTGAAGGGTTGGTGATGAAACGTACTCTGTCAATCCATCCTCTTGTCGGGCCCGCTGTCACAACGAACCGTTTCCCCTCAAGGTCTTTCGGACCGAGAATAGACAATACATGATCCACAATTGTCTTGACAGTAGGGATCTTTGCCTTCGCCTCTTCCATCCTTGGAGATACAACTGTGATTCCCATCCTCTTCAGTTTCTTGATATTCTCAATCACTGCAGGATGGTCGTACAGAGATTCGTGCATCGCTGGAACGACAATCAGGGGAATTCCAGCACCAATCGCAGAAGAAACAGTCGTGGTGACTGGAGTGTCATCGATTCCGTTTGCTACCTTTCCAATGGTGTTTGCTGTTGCCGGTGCAATCATGACTAGGTCAACATGATCGTTGTGCTTTCCTGCTAGAGTCACATGCTCTATCTGTCCCGTGAGTTTCGTGACGACTACATTCCCTGTAGCCCATTCCATGAGATAGGGATGAATGATTTCCTGGGCCGCCTTGCTCATGACTGTGTAGACCTCTGCTCCATGACGCATCAGTTTCCTTGCTAGAGCAACACACTCTACTGCTCCGACACTACCGGTTATGCACAGTGCAATAGACTTTCCTTTCAATGAGTCACTGAGCGAACCCTTGATGAGCTTCGATGTATGCTCCATCGGTCTAGTCACCTGTCTTGACAATTCTATCTCAGACTAGAGTCCGGATAAGATTTGCGGGTGGGGACCGTGTATGTCTCAGATTGTATTCTGAGTATTGCTAGGCAAAGAATATATGAGACAAATTAATTTGTGCCCTAGTACAGGAGACGGATACATTAGTGGAAAAACCGTCGCAGAATCGTGTGAAATATTGTCCCGAATAAAATATTGGTGGGTGCTTAGTACTTGGCTGACTCTTCTCGTGACTTGGATGAACTCTTGAAGGAGTTCGAACCAGACAAGAAGGCTCGTTTCCAAGCATATGACAAGGTGGTCCATGCACTTGATTCTCCCAGTCAATCGATGTTCGTCACAGACAACGACAATGAAGTAGACACGTTTCAAAGGGATTTCAACCAATACCTTGTTTCAACTGGACAGATGGAGGAAGGTGGCGAACTTCCATATCACATGGTGCGGGTTGGATATGACGGTGACATGCTTGATGACATGTTCAGACTGATTGTTTCAGACGAGTCTGCTAATTTCAATCCGGCAGCCCTTAATGTAGACTCACTTTACTCAAAGCAGGCAATCTTCCAAGAACTCTACAAGACCATTACCAAGGACAAATTCATAATATTTCATGTGACCGAGTTCCCACTGGCCTACTATTTTGAGACTGCTGTCGTCGTCGATGTAGAAGAATTGTCCGATGTAATGGACCCATCAGTCCACGATGATACAATTATTCGATATCTCAATGACCTTCGTGAGCAAGGGACAGAGGAGCATAGAAAGACGTATAGCTTCTTCTATCGGATCAGTACTTCTCTCTTGATGGAACTCTCGAATGTCTTTCTTGTCGTACCCACTGCGGGAATGAACCGCCATCTATGTGTCACAAGCTGGCGGACACAGACTCTCCTTCTTGGTTTTAGTCCATTGACATGGTCATCAGGCTCTTTCAAGGTCTATGATCTGAGCGGGCGTGACATTGATGCACGGTGGGCCTATCCTGCTCCGCCATCTGATGATCCTCGTGTGAAGCAGTATACGAGGATAGTTCCATTGAAATTACCCTGATTTTGGTGCTCGTATATACATGTATATCCTCAACGATGAATGTATAAAGAATGTTTAATACACGACTTTGAAGAGGAAATCATGACCGACACCTTGACAACGCGACCGGATGCAGTATTGACAGCGAAGGCTTTCGTGCCTGGACATGTCACAGGGATCTTTCGTATCTTTGACGAGTATGACGATCCTCTCCGTTGCGGTTCCAAAGGTGCAGGTTTCTCGGTGTCCATCGGGACAGAAACAACTGTGTCCGTTATGGAACACCCGTCACTAGAGATTACGACAGATTACAACAATGAACGCATCGATGCAAAAGTCACAAAGACGGTGGTACGTAGATTGACAGACGATTATGAGAGGACACTCAAGGTACATGTTGCACATGACTCCACTCTCATTTCGGGGGCAGGCTTTGGCGCATCTGGAGCAGGTGCCCTTGGTACAGCCTATGCTCTTGGTTATCTACTAGATGACGAGATATCTCCTGCGAAGGCAGCTGGTTATGCACATTATGCAGAGGTCGTCAATCGTACAGGTCTGGGCGATGTCATATCTCAGACAGTGGGAGGTGTAGAGGTCCGCAAAGAACCGGGAAGTCCCGGAGTGGGAGTGACTCTGAACATCACTCATGACGACTCTCTCAGGGTTGTACTAGCTGGTGCTCCTGGTTTGAAGACCTCAGACATACTTTCTGACCCGACCTCTCGAAAACGTATCAACGATGCAGGAGATGAACTTGTTTCACGGATTGTCAAGGATCTTTCAATTGAAACGTTCATTCAATGCTCTCGCGAATTTTCAGACACAATTGGGCTCAAGACCAAGAGAGTTGAAGATGCCCTGAAAGATCTGGATTCCGCTGGTTTTGTGAACTCGAGTATGGTGATGCTCGGAGACTCAGTTTTCTGCCTCTGCAACGAGACTGAGACCTATACGGTTCAAGAAATTCTAACAAAACACTGGAACACCACAGAGGTGTTTGTCACTGAGATCTCTGAATTGGGCGGGAGGCTGCTCTGATGGTGAAGATTGAGATTCCTTCTGATCATCCTCGCAAAGTTTCACTTGAAACACGTGAGGCGATTATCGAAGGACATGACCTTCATGTCGTGGCAACTGCTGGTCTTTTGGCACACGGTCGAGGAGAAGCCTTTGACTATCTGATTGGTGAGAAGACTACTGAACTAGCCGAGAAAGCAACTCGAGCGGCAGTGGCTGCAATGCTTCTAGCCAAACATCCCGTCATCAGTGTCAATGGTAACGCATGTGCTTTGGTACCAGATGAGCTCGTTGAATTCTCAGAACTCACAAACGCACCTCTTGAGGTCAATCTCTTCTATTATAGAAAAGAACGTGAGGATGCAATCAAGGATATGCTTACCAAATCAGGCATGAAAGAATTGTTAGGAACACATGACAGACCTTCCGAAACAATCCCTGAACTGAAGAGTAATCGCAGAAAGGTAGATCCTGATGGAATTGGGGCGGCAGATGTCGTATTGGTTCCACTGGAAGATGGCGACAGAACACAGGCTCTGAAGGCCATTGACAAGTTTGTGATTACGATTGATCTGAATCCAATGAGTCGCACTGCTGTGTATTCTGATGTGACTATGGTTGACAACATCATACGTTCACTTCCTCTCATGGTCCAATTTGCAAAAGATATGAAGGATCTCTCAGAGGGAGAACTGCGCAAGATTGTGGAAGATTATGACAATGATGAAAATCTTGCCATGTCAGTACGTATAATAATGAAAAATCTCGACGCGATAGCCAGTGATGTCAGCAGTCTGAGAAAAGAGAAGAACATTACCAAGGTGGTTGAACAATGAAGATTGTGATTGTGGGGTCAGGAGCAATAGGAAGCCTCTACGGCGCTTTCCTGAGTCGAATCAAAGATACAGAGATCATTCTTGTGGGGAGGAATCCACACATTGCAGCCATTCAGTCAGACGGTCTCAAGATTGAGGGTGTTATGGGTGACCATGTGTTCCACTTGAGAGCAATCAGTCATGCGTCCGAGGTGTCGGAAGCTGATCTTGTTATCGTTACAACGAAGACCTACGACACAGTCACTGCTGCAAAGAGCGCAAAACATCTGATCGACGCTGGGGCTCATGTCTTACTGATTCAAAATGGACTTGGGACCGAAGAATTGGTCGCCAAAGAACTTGACACTACAAAGGTACTAAGAGCAACAACATGCATGGGCGCCTTGCAAGATTCACCCGGTATTGTTCATGCAACCGGCTGTGGTCTCACTGAGATTGGCTCGAGGTATCCTGATAACTATCCTCTCGTGGAAAGATTATCAAAAATGATGAGAGATGTCGGATTTGATGTCAGATCCAGCGAGAATATTGAGGGTGTGGTCTGGACAAAGACACTCGTTAACTGTGGAATCAATCCTGTCGGAGCACTCACAGGTCTGAGTAATGGAGAAGTCTATGGCAACAAAGCTCTCCGTGGTCTTGTCGTACGACTCGTAGACGAGGCAGTACAGGTCGTCAAAGCATTGGGAATCGAACTCACGACTGATGATCCGGTGAGATACGCGCTTGGAACTGCAAAAGCAACAGGTGACAACATCAACTCCATGCTTCAAGACCTCAGGGCGGGAAAGAGGACTGAAATCGATGCAATAACAGGTGAGGTCATTCGACTCGCCAAACAATTTGGCATTGATACACCATCAAGTGAGTCGGTCTATGCACTCGTGAAAGCAATCGAGTCCAAGTATTTGGATGAAGGTGAAACAGTGTCAGAATCAGACATCTTCGAGATTGAAGATCTTGTCCGTACTGTCACTACGTCTTGAACCAGCCTTTAGCCATCTCGTACGATTTCAATGCTGAGTGACGAGCATTGAATTTCATGGCATTCATGTGACCTGGAAGTCCAATCTGAAAATCCATCTCTGATATTCTCTTGAGTGAGGCTACAAGTTTCTGCGAATCCCCATCAGGAAAATCCGTTCTTCCGAAACTTCCCCCTGGAAAGAGAGTGTCACCGGTGATGAGAATTCCAGTGTCTAGAATCTCCATCGTAATACTTCCAGAAGAATGACCAGGGGTGTGATACACTTTCAGTTTGACATCACCGAAATCGATCACATCTCCTTCTTTCAACATCTCATCAATCTTGAATGGTGGTAGGTCTGCTCCGAAAGTGTCACCTAGGGTCTGGGACATATCTCCATTATTGATTGGAACTGCCTCTGCCTCATGCAGGTGTATTTTCGGAGACCCCGCTTCCAAGAGTGGAATGACGCCCCCGAGATGATCGATGTGACAATGTGTGAGCACCACGTCGGTGATCGACTGAATGGACAATCCTCTGGTCTGGAGGTCCTTGTCAAGATTTGATGTGTACATTCCCGTGCCAGCATCAATCAGTATCTCATGGTCTCCTGACTTGATGTAGATGATGTTAGAATCAAAGGAACGGCTAAGAATGAAGTAGATGTTTTCAGCTATTTGGTCAAGCAATCAATCACCCCATGAACTCTACAATAGTGTCAATATCTTTGTGGTTGTTATAGAAGTGTGGAGATATTCGTAAACGCCCATTACGGACTGAGGCGTGAATCTTGCTCTTCACCATCTCTTCGTGCAATTTCTCGACATCAGGCGGCTCACATGAAACTGTTGCAGAGTTATGCTTGGGACCAAAGTCATAGAACGGTATACTAATCTCAGACAGTTTCTTTCTGAGGTAGTTTGCATTGTCCAAAGCTACATGCTCGCGAGTATTGCCTGGTATCTTGAGCAAGGTCTTGAGTGATGCCATCAAACCCACATATGCAATCATTGCAGGAGATCCGACCTGGTATTTTCGAGCGTCTGATAGGGGAGTCCTTTCAAAGTATCCGAACTCCATGATTTTTTCGACACCCCACCAACCCAAGAAACGAGGTTTCACTTCATCCATGATTGACTTTCCAACGAAGATGTAACCCGCTCCGATTGGACCGAGTAACCACTTTGCAGACTGACCAGTTGCGAAGTCGACTCCACTCTTGGCCAAATCCGTGTTGAAACACCCTGCTGCCTGAATGATGTCTGCTGAGAGTAGTGCACCATTGGCATGAGCAATGTCTGCTAACTGTTTCAGGTCTGAACGAAAGCCTGTTCCAAACTGAATCTGACTGACTGCAAGCACCCTGGTGTTGTCATCGACCTGTTCTTTGATGGCTTCAGAAGTCACACTGCCTTCTACAGACTTCACAATACGTAGTTCCACGTCATAGAATTTACACACATTCTGCCAGGGCACATAGTTTGCTGGAAACTCCAAGTCACACAATACTATGTTTGAGCCCTTCGGATATTCTATGCTGTGTGCAAAGGAGTTGATACCAGCACTTGTGCTCGCTACAAAGGCATACTGGTCATAGTCCCCTCCCAGGAGCTGCGCCAAGTGTTGTCTTGTTTCCTTGAGATTGTTTAGAGTCTCTTTGAAGTTCCCGAGTGCGTTTGCACGGTTGTCTAAGTACTGCTTCATGGCATCGAAGGTGTTCTTAGGAGGGATCCCTGTTGAGGCATTGTTGAGGTAGGTCATCTCGCTGAGTGTTGGCCATAGCTCTGAGATGAACTCGGGGTCAATCAAGTCAGTCATATTATGCCAATCGAGAGGGTTGTCGCAGATAAAGTTCGTGTAGTGGACCCGAGGATGAAGTCCCCCGAAGATTTAAGACTGGTAGAGGCGTCGTAAGTTTTGGAGAGGCGTTTGTCCGTGTTCCGCAGACTGACTGGGCGCTCGAAGAAGCCTAAAGAGGAAGAAGAATCGCCAGTTAGAGTGAGCGAGGACATAACCGTACCTCCTGAGAGACCCCTCGGGACTGAGCCCGGGGCTGTTTCAATGGGCAGACTAGTCGCATCTGCTGAGGAGGTCACTATTGATCCAGAAACCACAGCTGATTATGCGCGTAAAGCTCTCATCAAGCCCCAAAGAGCTTCTGAGATTGTCCCTGGGCATGTTCTGAAACGTGATGAGTTTGGTCGAGTCCACATCAAAATTGTCTTCTATGGACCATCACTAGGAGGTAAGACCACAGCTCTCCGGTGGCTGTTCGCTAATGTCCGATCACTGGCCAAGGGGAAGATTGTCGAGATATCCGATGAGCTTGGTAGGACAACATTCTTTGACTTCGTGCCAGTAGTAGCCAGTGATAGAATAGTGTTTGATGTCTTTACAGTTGCAGGACAGAGACGACATGCAAGCCAGCGCATTAAGGTGCTTCGAGACTGCGATGGTATGATCTTCATGGCTGACTCCACACCAGAACAGATGAATGAAAATCTTGCATCTATACAAGAACTGAGGATTGCCCTGGGTACAGATCGGATGGCAACACTTCCAATCATTATCTCTCTGAACAAGAGAGACCTGCCTAACGCACTCCCTGTTGACTATATGGTCCAGATGCTCGACCTTGAGGGGTACCCCGTTTTCGAGACTATTGCTATCGAAGGAAATAGTCTTCTTAGAATGTTTCAAAGAGTTCTTCGCGATGCACTCATCTTCAAGGTGGGTATCTAGCTCTTCTCCACTGGAAGTTCTCCACGTTCAAGTTGATTGATCAGTTCAATGATTTCCTCTTCAGCCTGGTCCATAATCAACCGCCCCTTGTCTTCTGTTGCTTTTCTTGGGTCCCCATACATAGCTGAAGGAAGGAGTTCATTTCGGTAAGACCCTGATATGATCTCGAATTTTGTTTCTACACGATGGGCTACAGCTACTTTCATGTCAACGAGGTCTGGTCTCACATGCATGACCTCGGAGGTCTCGTCTTCTGCCGCATGACCTCCTGGAGTTTCCTCCACCAGCTTACGTGCAGTCTTCGCCAGGTCTCTCCACCAGTTCACAATGATGACTACTCGCTCTCCCTTCTTGGTGGCGGTCTTAGCTGCCTGCCTTATGATCGCTGCATTACCTCCGTGCCCATTCAGGACCACGATGAATCTGAATCCGTGTTTGAAAATTCCCTTCAACACTGACACATAGTAGTCATCCAGTGCTCCGGGATGAATGGAGATCGTGCCTTCGATGTGGTTGAAGTCCCAACTCTCGCCAAAGGGTATCGTTGGGAGTACGAGTGCCTTTGTATTGTCTGCAATCTTCCCTGCAAGGAAGGTGGGTAGAATTATGTCAGTTCCGAGGGGAAGATGTTTCCCGTGTGCCTCAAGAGCCCCTGTGACCATCACGACAACTTCGGTTGCTCTTGCTGCCTTTTTGAAATCCTCATTGGTTAGTTCAGACCAGAACGGCATCGCGTGTTCGGCTAAGTTGGGAACTTTCTGTCTGATAAACACTGTGTCACAGTGTTGCAAAACCGAAAAGATGAAAAACAGTCTGAGCATTTCGGATTCTTACCTGTAGCTCCGTAGTGTAGCGGCCAAGCATAGAGGGTTCTGGTCCCTTAGACCCAGGTTCAAATCCTGGCGGAGCTACCATTTC
>DXJI01000006.1 GCA_019057595.1 Candidatus Thorarchaeota archaeon | reverse complement strand
TTTCTTAGACCTGAGGGCATTCTGACACTCCTCGTGCCAGTCTATCTCACGTCCGCATCTTGTCGTCGCGTCTGGAAATCAACCAGCCATCATCGCTTGGCATTCGCCGACAGCATCCGGCCTGACACCGTATGACGCGAATCAAACTCCTCCGCGAGGAGTTCGAATAAAAAGCTTTCCAAGGGGCTACGTTTCTAGAGCCGTTCTGGGTTTATTTCTGCGATTTCTAGCTTCTTCTCATAATGTTGACAAATTGTGACAATTGCGCATTTCCAGACATCAGTCGTGTGAAGTTTTCGCTATTTTTAGTTGTGATCTCTTCGGAAGTTGTGTTTCGAAGGTCAGCGATGCGTTCAGCAACAATCTGTAAAGCTTCAAAGGGCATTCTCCTGGGAGGCTTGTTTGGTCCGTCGGTTTCAATGAGGAATAGGTCTTCTGGAATCATAGTCGCAATCTCAAGGCGTTCTTGCCAACCTTCAACCTCAGGTTCGTATTCATCCAAGTAGCTTCTGTCAAAGGAAAAATGGAGGTCACGATCTATTATTTTCTCTACTAGTTTCACTGGGCCATAGTAGTCGTGAATGATAGCTCTTCGTATCGAGAAATTGTCTAACATAGAGAGAACTTCAGATTCGGCTCCAGCCACATGGAGAATCACAATCTTATCATTTCTTTGCGCTGACTCTAGGAAAGTTTCGAGCAGTTTCTTTTGTGCTGGATATTGAGAGGCGTCCTTTGTCCACTTCCGGTCTAGGCCAATCTCGCCCAGCATAAGCGCATCATCCGCGAGTCTAGAGATTTCATCAAGTTGGTTCATGTGCTCATGTGCCACCATTGGATGTACTCCAAAGACTGGAAGGATGAGATCTGAACGTGAAGCCACTTCGAGGGTTTCTTTGTAGGAGGGAATGTCTGTTGAAACAGAAACCATCAGAACACCATTCTCACGTATATCAACTAATGCACCGTCCAAGTCTTCTTGGTAATAGGTGAAATGGTTGTGAACATCAACCAGCATACAAACAACCTCAGATTCAATCTAAATCTCAGTGAATTTTGATATCATTGTTCGCCTCAGCGCATAGAAGAAAAGGTGATGGAAGGGCGGGGATTACCCCGCCTCTCACAGCGGTTATGTCCGCTTCCTGCAGTTATCGGTAACTTCCATCTAAGATAATGTAGGATAATATGGATATAAAGTAATGATGAACGAATTGTATGTACGAATCATATAGTAAGACTCTCCGCGAATAATGTCACAGATTCATCCAAAAGTCATAGACGAATCATCCATTGATAATAAGACCTAAGCTGACAAGAATAAGGCAGGCGTCACCTAATGCAAAACGAATTATTGCCACTGATCAGATTGGATTTGCTCTTCGAGGTCATTAGCGGTGTAATAGCACTGATTGTGACTATCTATGCAACTAGAGCATACAATCTGACAGGGCAGAAGAAACTATCAGACCTTTCAACGGGTTTTCTCGTTCTTTCAGCGGGAATGTTTGGGAGAGTCATAGGAACTTGGTATTTCGTTGTTCAATTTGGATTAGAAGACCCATCTGGGAGTCTGATCTTTTCAATTGTAACGATTGCATATGGTGCATCTAGAATAATGGCGTACATACTCTTCGTGGTAGCAACAAGACCGACACGTCAACGAGGACCAATAAACAACAAGGACATGAATGGCTTGAGTCTACTCATTGCAGCCACTATACTTGTAGACCCAAACTTGGAGATTATTGCAATTCTTGTTCTAGTTGTGGTTGTTATTCAAACAATCGTCAACTACCTGTCAAATCGCAGTGAATTCGCATTCTTTGTACTACTAGGATTCTTTCTCCTATTATTGAGTCATATATTGGTGGCTCAGACCTTTACGAATCCGAGTATGTATCTATCTAGCCAGCTGACTCAACTGCTGGGATTCGTGTCGCTTCTGGTCATGCTAATCAGGGCAGGCAGAGTGGAATGAGTAGAAAACGGGCCTATCGCTCAAAGATGCGCATCCTAGCTGATATGATGCGTGCCATTCAGAGTGAGGGTGAGGACGGTGCAGGCCCAACAAAGATACTCTACGCCGCAAACTTATCTCATGATAGATTGACACAGTACCTCGATGAACTTTTGGAGAAGACCCTGATAATAGAAACCGACTCAGAGAGTGAAAGTAGAATATACCATCTTACAGAGAAGGGAAGGGAATTTCTCAAAGAATATGTCCAAATAGAACGGTTCTCCAAGGCGTTCGGTATTGAGATTTAGATTGGCGTAGACAAGGTTTTAAGAATCATCAAGCGGTGGTCTTTCTAGAATGGGCTGGTAGATCAGGCTGGCAGATCGTCTGGTTCGCAATCAGAAGGTCGCGAGTTCAAATCTCGCCCAGTCCACCATCTTCTTTTCTCGTCTTGACAAGCGAGAGTAATACTAGAGCAATCAGGGTAAGAATTATTGAGTATGAGAATGCAAACACAGGTGTTGCGTAGAAATCCCAGAGAAATCCAATGATTAGTCCTGCTGGAAATGCACTGACACCTACTGCCATCTGAAACGCACCGATTATGCTGGCACGCCGCTCTTTTTCAACCAAGTCTGCAACAAAGCTTGTCTGGACCGGATCAAGAGCACCATTCATCAGACCAAAGAAGATGAACATGGGGATAATCATTATTGCATCAAGAACCAAGAAAACCCATGCTGCCGTGATTATCAGAAACACGAAGGCAATGGCAAGAATTGGTTTCCGTCCATATTTGTCAGATAGTCTTCCGAAGGGGTATGCGGATGCAGCATAGACTGCTGTGAAAAGTAAATAGAGAAGTGTCTGCTCAGGGACTGTATATCCATAATTTGCAGAGAACAAAATCAATAGAGAATAGCTAAAAGTCGCAAGTGCGAACACAACTGATGCAACGAGGAAAATCTTCAGATTCTTGTCAAGGCCCCGGAAATTGACTCCTTTGAAGATGTCCTTACCACGTTTTTCCTTCACCAATACTGCAACGACAAGAACGGAACCTGCAGTTGGAATTACTGCTAACAGGATTATTCCAGTGTACCCAAGATACTGGAACAGGAAGAATGTGAATATTGTACCTAACACAGCTCCTGCTGTATCAAGCGCTCTGAGAATTCCAAATGCACGGCCTCTTTCTTTCTCTGTGACATGTCCAGCTACTATTGCATCTCGTGGAGGTCCACGCATCTTTCCTAGGCGGTCCATTGATTTCCAGGCTACTATCTGGAAAAATTGGTAGGCGTAAGTAGCGAGCACGAAACCTATTCGTGCCAGCATTGAGAGCGAGTAACCGAGAGTGATGAAGAACTTTCTCTTTCCAGATCTATCGGAGGCGTAACCAGCCCCAAGTTTGGAGAGAGATGTGATCATCAAGGCAAGACCGTCAACCATCTGTACTTGTCCTTGAGTGAGACCAAGTTGAGTAGTCAGAAATGTAGGCCAGATTGGAGCAATCATATCCGAACCTGTATCATTTAGAAATGAAGCAGCACCAAACACGTGCGCAGGGTTATGCTTCATCTCTTCTTCGGATTGATTTTCCTCAACTACCATTTTCCTGCACCAAGATGATTGGGAAGCCACCTTCTATTATCTTGATTGGAACGCTCCCCTATCCAAAGCCATTTTACAGAAAACCGCTAGGTTGCATTATGGTCGACATTTTGCGAAAAGAGGTCCCGTATGGGTATGATGAAACAGTGAAGAAAGTCGAGGAGGCTCTCTTGAGTGAGGGATTTGGTGTTCAGCTCACAAAGGGGATTCACGGAATGCTCAAGCAAAAGCTTGGAATTGATGATTATCCAAAATACACGATGATTCTCGCTTGCAAACCTACGCTTGCAAAGAGAGCGCTCGATACCTCACTTGACATGGGGCTAGTGTTCCCGTGTAGTTTCACAGTCTATGAAGAAGACGGAAAGGTCAAGGTTGCCCATGTTTCAATTATGAAAATTGGAGCTGAGATTGGTCTCGCAGACAAAGAAGCAATGGCTCCATTGATTGAGGATACAGGAAAAGACGTTCGAAAGGTTTGGGAGAAAATCTAGAAGATTCGAAAGCTTCAGAAGAGCTGAGTTCTCCTAAATCTCATGGACGAGAGAATCCGCGAACAGTGGGAAGGCAACGCTGAGGTGTTTTCAGAGATCATTGATGGAAAGGGAACTCCTCACCACAGAAAGATTCTCAATCCATGCGTCGAGAAACTGTTGGGAGATGTGACGGGCAAGAAACTACTTGATGCTGGAAGTGGGGAGGGATACTTAGCCAGACACTATGCCAAGCAGGGGGCAGATGTGGTAGCAATCGATCTGTCTCAACGTCTGATTGACACCTCGGAGCAGATCTCAGAAACTGAAGAAGTCAAGGTTGATTATCGAGTGGACAATGTGTGCTTCATTGAGTCCGTTCCCAATAACGAGTTTGACATTGTTCTATCAAACCTTGTTCTTCTGAATGTCCCGTCATTAGACGATGCAATCAACGAATTTTATCGGGTGTTGAAAACAGGAGGGACTCTTGTATTCTCTATTGTACATCCAGCATTCAACTTCTACGGACCTGGTTCGTGGGAGATGGGAGAAAGGGACCCTGATACAAAGAGACGTGAAGGGCTCTTCTTCAAAGTCGATAGATACTTCGAAGAAGAGGAGTATCAACGATATTGGAAGACCAGAGAGGGCGAAAAGTTTCCGGAACCAATCAGCTTCTTCCATCGTACACTCTCAACATACCTCAATTCATTGTCTAGAGCAGGATTTCGTCTGCTTGAGTTTGCAGAACCAAAACCAATTGATGATGACGAATTCTTTGATCGAGAGAATAGAATCCCGTTCTTTGCAGTGTTCAAAGCACAGAAGATATAGAGATGTATGTAAGAACTGAAGATTGTGAACTACATGAGTGAAGAGGTAGAACCAAGATACTATCCTGTCAGACTCGTTTGGACCGGTGGCAAAAGTGGAGACTTGGAAGTTGAAGGAAAAGTCATCATCAAGACAGGCATACCCTCCGGTAGTCCGGAAGAGGACAAGTATCATTCTCCAGAAGACCTCTTCGTTGCATCAGCCACAATGTGCTACATGAATGGATTCGTTGAGTTCACAAGAAAGATGCGTATCGAGTTCAAGTCATTCGAATGCGATGCAGTGGGGACCCTAGAAAAAGTGGGAAGAAGTTTTGAGATCACCAAAATAGAAATGAATGCCAAGGTTGTAATTGGTTCTGAAGACATAAGAAAGAAGATTGACCGTGCACTCGAGCTAGCCGCCAAGTACTGTTTCGTTGGAAACTCAATGCGCTGTCCGATTATTCATGATACCGAAGTTGTTGTTGAGTGATATAACCAAACGTTTTTTCGATGTGTGTGAACTTGTGTAATTCAGTGATAGAGATGACTGATGACGCTCACGAGTACTTGGTTACAGTCGATTGGAAGAACAGTCGAGTTGGAGATCTGATTATTGAGGGGAAACCAAAGGTGGAGGTTTCAGCCCCGCCTGAGTTTGATGGACCTGAAGGAATAATCTCACCAGAGGACCTCTTCGTTGCAGCAGCATCCTCCTGCCTCATGACAACATTTGTGACTTTCACCAAGAAGATGCGCTTTGATTTCAAGTCATTCTCATGTGAGGGACATGGTAAGCTTGAAAGGGTCGGGAAGGGGTTCCAATTCACGAAGCTGCTTCTGAAGGCCAAGGTCGAGGTTGAGTCTGAAGAACTCAAGCCCAAAGCTGAGCGAGCTCTCGAGTTAGCTGGAAAATACTGTTTGGTCTCAAATAGTATGAAATGTCCCACTGAACATGAGAACGAAGTTGTCGTGGGATAAAAGAGAGGATTGGAACGACCAAGGTCGTCCAATCATTCTTTCTCTTCTGCTGGTGGAAGAACGTAGATTACATCCTCTGATTCGGGTAGTGTCACTTCCACAAACTTGTCATCCTTCGGCTTTCCAAAACCAATCTTCTCAACACCATGCATAGCTTGAAGGTCCTTTTCCCACGGTTTCAGGTTTTCAGAAATATGTGCCTCCGGAAGACCTTGTCTGAGGGAGAGACCGGTTTCACGTTTGAACTTCCAGAATCCAGAGTTTGTCTGCGTTAGCAGTTCGGTGTGCTCTGTAAGATCGGATTTCCATGTCTTCTCAAAGGAAGGATAGGCATGTCCATGGATACCCTTCTCATCATACAGGTCTCTGTATATCCTATCCGTGATGAAGGGGGTCATTGGAGCCAATGCTCGAGAGATGATTTTCAAAACCTCGTGTAGAGTATACCAAGCAGACTTCTGCTCATCCTCTGAAAATGCATCACCAGTATTGAATGACCGCCCCTTGATCATCTCCAATACGTGATCCGCAAAGAAATTCCATGTGAAACCACGTATCTCGATGGCGGGTTTGTGGAAATCAAGCAAGTCACATTCAGGCACAATACGTTCTACAAGCGCATTGGCTTCAGCAAGTATCCACTGATCAACAGGGGTCAATTTCTTGAAGGGAATCGGTTCTGGGATTGGGAACATTGAGATAAACCGAGCAATGTTGTAGAATTTGGTCATGAACTTTGATACACCAGCTAGACGGTCCTCGGAGAAACGAATATCACTACCGAGTCCAGCTTCAAGGGCACCATAGATCCTCATTGCATCTGCACCATGTTTCTCTACAAAGGGCATTGGCGGGGGTGAGTTGCCCTTCGATTTACTCATAGTTTCTCCCTTGTCATCCACAACGTGACCTGAAACCCATACCTCGCTGAATGCAGGTTTACCAGTCAGTTGAAAAGTCCGAAGTAGAGAATAGTAAAGCCAGGTCCTAACGATGTCCTTACCTTGAGGTCGCATGACATTGTCAAAGCCCTTCTTGAAGAGCTTATCATTACGCATGTATCCGACAGCTTGCATTCCACTTATCGAGGAGTCCATCCAAGTGTCGAAGGTCCGCTCCTCTCCTTTGAAGCCTTCCTCAGCGCCACACTTCGAACACTTTGTGAATGGAGGGTCCTCCCGCCAGGGTTGATAATATCTAGGCTCATCGGTCAGTTCTGGAACCAGAGGCTCCTCGCAAGAGTTGCAATACCATATTGGGAGCTCAGTTCCATAGAATCTTCGTCGGCTTACAGGCCAATCCATGGTCACACGGTTCAGCCAATCAATGAGAACCTGCCTGTGAAAGTTCGGATAGAATGGAGTATCAGCTGCAATCTTGTGAAGCTCTTCGATGAAGTCTTTCTGCTTAACATAGTATTCATCCATTGCTATGAATTCAATCGGTGTACGACTACGCCAACACTGTGGCACCCTTTGAACTGAGTCTTCTTCTTTGAAGAGGGAACCCTCCTCCTTGAGATCAACAACTATCTTCTTACGAGCCTCAACAACCTTCATTCCAGCATATTTCCCGGCAGCCTTTGTCATCTTACCATCAATAGAAACTGCCGCGATTGGTGTGAGTGCAAAATCACGAAAAGCTATGATGTCACCTTGATCACCATAACTGCACACCATGAGAGCTCCAGTTCCAAAATCCATCTGTGCAGTAGGACTTGGAATAATCGACACGTCCATTCCAAATAGTGGTACTTTGGCAGTCTTTCCTTGGTAGGATTTGTACCGCTCGTCCTTTGGATTGACGAATATCGCGCCACATGCACTGAGTAACTCAGGTCTTGTAGTAGCAATCTCAAGAGGTTCAAGTCCTTCCACAGCAAAGTAGAGATAGTAGAGTTTTGTAGGGCGTTCTGCGTATTCTACTTCAGCATCAGCGATTGTAGTACCACATTCGAAGCACCAGTTATTGGGACGATAGTCACTATAGACTAGCCCCTTGTTCCAAATCTCGATGAACGTTGCTTGTGTCACGGCTCTATACCTAGGACTATCAGTACGATAACTTCCTTCCTCCTCATAGGTATTGAAGGCAATACCTAATCTCTTGAAACTTTCAAGAGTGGATATCTCATCTTCATCAAGACGCGCTTTGCAGAGGCTGAGAAATTCCTCGCGCGGAGTTTCGTGCATACTGATTCCAAGATCTTTCTCGACCCGAACCTCTACTGGAAGTCCATTCCGGTCAATGCCTAAAGGAAAGTTCACCTCAAGACCTTGCATACGTCGATATCGTGCAATCGTGTCAATCTGAGTATAATGAATTACTTGACCCACATGCATCGGACCAGAGAGATATGGAGGGGGTGTATCTACTGTGTAGATTGTTTTCCCGGAGTCCATGTTGAACTCATACGTGTCCTCATTCTTCCAGGTTTCTAGTACTGCTGCTTCCGCATCAGGTTTCCAGCGTTTGGATTTAATCTTGGGTTCTAGTTTTGACAAAAGGATCAATCTCCTTGATGTCAGCAAGGGTCGGCACCTGCCGCTCAGGTTCGAACAAAGTGGTTGACCTTTAAGAGTTATGGCCAAACGAAACTAACCAATCCCTACGATAGAGTCATCAATGTCCGACTGGGCGGAAATGGACAATTTAGCGCGCTAGACCATGTTTTGAGCCATTTTCGACCGGTCGAAATATCGACGAACTGGTCTATTCAAGAAAGCGTTATTAATAATGTCCAATAGAATGACATGTTCGTAAGTGCTTCAGGGGACAAGCTATGAAAGCTGTACTCAAAATTGGAGGTTCACTCCTCTATGACAAGGAAGGTCAGATACGTATTGACCGCCTTAGAGAGTACGCTGAATCAATCAAGTCCCTGGTGAAAGCTGGACACTCATTGGTTGTAGTGGTTGGCGGTGGAAAGCCAGCACGAGTCTTCATCTCAGCAGCCCGAGAACTGGGTGCGAGTGAGGCTCAATGCGACTGGTTAGGTATCAAACTTGCTCGGAACAATGCGGAGCTCCTTTGTGCTGCGCTTGGAGACATTGCGTATCCCAAAATCATCGTTGACTTTGACGAGTTAGAGGTGGCAATCAACCTTGGAGGCAAGGTTGTGTTGTTGGGAGGAATGATACCAGGTCAGTCCACTAATGCTGTTGCTGCTGCTTCTGCAGAACTGATAGATGCGGACATTCTGTTCAATGCAACCAATGTTGATGGAGTCTACGACCGGAATCCCGAAGAAAAGGGATCTAAGAAACTGGACAGCGTAGATATTGATCAATTGAGAACAATACTCTCTTCCGAAGGAACCAGAGCAGGCGAGTACAATCTGTTTGATCCCGTGGCAATCGGAATCGTTGAGCGTTCTAAGATACCCACTGTGATTTTCAACGGAAACAATCCGAAGAATCTGACAAAAGCGTTCAACAAAGAGAAAATTGGTACAACGATAGTGCACGATACGGACAAATGACACAACAAGAGGCGAAAATGTGTTGAAGAGGCTGTTAGAGAAAATATTCGCATCACGTGCTCAGACCAGAGTGGTACAGCACTTCTTGGACCGTCCAAAGGAATTCTTTAATCTTAGTAGACTAGCAAAAGAAACTGGACTTGCTCATTCCACAATCCACAGAGTAATGCAACCTCTTGTTGATATGGGACTTGTCAAGGAGATCAAGGCAGGTCAGCAGATTCGACTTTTCATTCTTGAAACCGAAAATGAGCGCTCTAAAATCATTTCAGAGTTCTACTCCAATATCAGGCCCCATCTTGAAACGAGCTAGCGTATTCACCTTGGTACTTCTTCCAATCGTTCCAGTTCGAAAACTACTACATTATGTGGGTCAGGACAGGCAACTACAGCCTTCTTGGGATCTGGTTCCCAAGGCAAAGCTCCACCAAACTCCAAGACTGCAATAAAGGGGAACAAGGTATTGTAAGCCCACTTACAGATTTTGATTCGTTCCTCGTCTTTTGTAAGATCGAATTCTTCACCAACATTGTGTATGCCACAGGGCGAGCCAGATGGTTTGTTTCTTGTTTCTAGGATTCGAGCAACAACTCGGTACTTCTTGGTCAAATCAATTCCTCCATTGTAAAAGGCAACTAATAGCATCTAAAGAAATTACCTAAGAACGGAAATGGCTTTATAGTGAAGTAGTGAAAACCGACAATAACTGCCGAGATAGCCAAGCCCGGTTAAAGGCGGTGGACTCAAGATCTTGAAGCCAAATTGCTTGACTCCGAGGAGACATCCACTCTCGTAGGAGTTCATGGGTTCGAAAGATTGTATGGCTTTCATATAATCCGGGAATCCCATTCTCGGCACCATTTTTTCTGTTCATATTCACTCTTTCATCGAATTCATATGAAAGGTGAAGGAGGACAAGTTACAGTACTGGTGGTAGTATGGGATTTAGAGCAAGTAATTCGTTCAGCGCAGGTGGGGGTGAGTGGATAGCTCATCCGTCCTCGAAGAGATATGACTCCGAGAGGAGGAGCCGTGGAGGAGATCTACTCGCTTTTTTCATCTGTTTTAGTGTTATACTGATTATTTTCTTGCTCTATCTCTCAACAACTGGATAGAGAATTCTAGATGTGGTTTTGAAAAAGAGTTCAGTACTCACGTTGCTTCTAACGCGAGTACTTCAGCCAGAGTAAGGGCGCTACCCTTCTGGGGGTGGGGATTCTGTACCTCTGAAGAGGCATTCTTTGCAACAGAGTCAGACTTGTTCATCTGAGTCTACCTCGCAAAGTAAGCACGGGCGACAGCTTCAGTGGTGATTCGAACCTTGCGGGTCTTGATCTTACGAGTCTTAGCAAGTGCCATTCGATTACCTCCGATAGACGTAAGCGTGGGTCAGAGCTGTGGTCGAAACCTTGCCCTTCTTGTTCTTCAGCACAGATGTGGTTCGTGAGTTAGTTGTTAGAGCCATGATGTTTCACAAGAATTACTACACAATTTTGGTATATATAGCGGAGCCACTTGATAGGGTCACAGAAAGAAGTCACATCTTGTGACTATCAGGAAAGGGTCGGAGAAGCGCTCTACTTGCTTAGTACAGTCATCAGTTTCTTCAGTGTGAATGTGTTGATGACATCCTTAGGACTCAGCCAACCTCGACGTGCCTGATATACACCATATCGCATGTTATCTAGCTCAGGAATTTTGTGTGCATCTGTATTTATTGCGATCTTCAATCCCAGTTTCGTGGCAGCTCTCAGGTTCCCAGCATTGAGGTCAAGTCTCTGAGGATGGGCATTCAGCTCCATTACTACGTTATGATCTTTTGCTACTTCAAAGACTTGTTCAAGATCAATCTCAAATTCGGAGCGTTTGCCAATCAGTCGTCCTGTTGGATGGCCAAGTATGTGAATGTGTTTGTTCTCAAGCGCATGACAAACTCGTTCTGTCATCACTTTCTTGTTGTCTTTCATTCTGCTATGGACCGACCCCGTTACAACATCGAGCTGAGCGAGAACATCATCGACAATGTCCAGCCCACCTTTGGCTAGAATGTCAACTTCCGCACCCTTCAGTATCTTCATCTTCCAGCGTCCAGAAGCGTTTAGGTCATCTATCTCATCGATTCGTTTCAGAAGGCGGCTCTCATCCATTCCATTAGCAATAGTGAGACTCTGAGTATGATCTGAAACGCAGTAGTACTTGTATCGTTTAGCCTGAGCAGCATCCAGCATCTCTTCGATTGTGTTAGTTCCATCAGACTGGTCAGTGTGACTATGAAGGTCTCCACGGATGTTCTTAATCTCTATCAGATTGGGTAGATTACCGGCTTGTGCGGCTTCGATCTCTCCTTGGTTTTCCCTTAACTCAGGAGGTACCCATTGAAGTCCCAGTGTTTCATAGATACCCTCTTCATCTTCTCCTGCCACACTCTTCTTTTTCTTCAGAAGACCGTATTCATTGAGTCGGAGGTTCATCTTCTGAGCGATAGCTCTTAGACGAACATTATGATCAACACTACCCGTGAAATACTGAAGCCCTGCTCCAAAACTCTCTGCAGGAATCACTCGAAGATCAATCTGTAAGCCAGTCTCAAGTCTAACCGACGATTTTGTTGGTCCATGTGCTATGATAGTTTTGACTCCAGCAAAATTGACAAACGCATCCATAATGGGTTCAGAATTTGTTGCATCCACCAGGAGGTCAAGGTCACCAATGGTTTCTCTTCTTCTCCGTGTGGAACCTGCTAAGGCAATCTGTTTAACTTCAGGTAGCTTACGCAGCTTAGCTTCAATTTCTTCAGCTACTACAATCGCATCTGCGAGGAGTGTTCGCTCCATTCCTGCACGGACAACCTGAATCCCGTCAAGGATTTGAGTCTGGGACTTGTCACTAAAACCAGGTAGTTCTGCAATCTGGCCATTCTTTGCAGCCTTCTCAAGCGACTGAAGATCTGTCACTCCTAACTCGTCAAAGAGCACCTTGATTTTCTTCGGACCCAAACCAGGGACTGAATCGAGTTCTAACACTCTTATTGGAACACGTGTTCTAAGTTCCTCCAGTTCTTCCACTTTTCCCGTGGTGAGATAGCTTGTAATGAGTCCAGAAAGACCCTTCCCAATGCCCTTGATATCAGTGAGAGCTCCCCTTTTGGCAACAACCTCAATGTCTTCTCCTAGAGAGGTGATTGCTCGAACAGCTCGGGAATATGCAGAAACTCTGAATGAATTCGCACCCTCAAGTTGTAGAAGTAATCCCATCTCTTTGAGAATGCGTGCCACTTGGGCATTCTTAGTCAACAGGAAGTCCTCCTATTCGTCCTCAAACAGGTTATACGACCTTACTGCGTCCCTTACAGCCACGATGTTCTCTTGGGGTGTGTCAACTGTGACAACACAACCTGGAGCCACAATCAGACGCTCAGGACCTGCTTCTTCTACAGCCTTCAGAACTTGCTCCTTTGCTTCCTCGGGAGTTCCAGTTCTAAAGATACCATTGTGGTCAACTCCACCCAGCGCAACACCCCTGAACTTCTTCTTTCCTTCAACCAGTGAGAGCGCGGATGTCTGATCTTCCCAGTTTATCCCATCAATTCCGGGAGTTTTCGCAATTTTGTCGAACCTGATTTCTTCATTGTCTTCTCGTGCATGGAGATGCATCACGATGAACTTGGCCTTACCTCTGAGTCTTGAGATGAATTTGAGATTATATGGATAGACAAACTCCTTGTATTGCTCATCTGTGACTGAGGAGTGGGTAGAGTGTTGAGAAGCGAGGAATATACCATCGGCTCCTGCATCGATTGTGGCTTTTGCAAAGTCTATCGTGACATCAGTAATCATGTCTAGTGCACTCTTCAAGACTTCTGGATGTTCATCTGCATACTTAGCCAGGTTCTTGTCAGAAATTTTGTCAGCAATCATAGAGGGATCAAACACCGTAGCCATCGTCGGCACCTTGTCCTGAGCATACTTGTGAATGAGTTTAACTACACGGATTTGATTTCCCAACTCACCAGCGTTGACATCGAGCGGTTCTAGAGTTTCCCAGTCACTGACATCATTGATGGCAGCACTAGTCAGAGTGGTTGATCCAGTCAGAGCTCCATCATACTCCGCAGTACAACCAAAATCAATGCAAGGAAAATGACCGAAGAACGAGACCTTCAAAATATCGGAATCAATGAGTTTGTGAAAGACAATCTCAGCTTGAGCAAGTTCTTCCGGATTCCTGTCAACTTCAGGATGATGTTTCCACAAAGAGATGGGAAGTTGTTCTCCCAAATTACCGAGGAGAGTTTCTTTGAGAAGTTCAAACTTAGACATGGTAGTTTCACATGGCCCTCTTGGAATAAAGAGCCTTTGGAAGAGACCACTATGGTATGTAGCCAGCAAACATAAGAGTAGAATGACTTCAATCTCTCAGGTCTGCTTCCGAAAATAGAGGAATCCCAATGTCCGAGTTGACTGCTCTGTTCGACCCCGAGGCTATTCTCAGTCTCAGTGGGATTGATGAACTAGATGCAATGAGAGCAGAACCAAATCCATTTTGGAATCGGGCCCGTCTGGAGGTCACTTGGAGCCTACCAGTCATGTCCGGACTGCTAAAGAGTCCACGGATATCAGTCCAGCCCATGAGACGTGCGACACGCGAAGAACTACTTCTATACCATGATCCTGCATACATTGAAACTCTGGAACTTTTTGGAAACATGGGTAGTGCATTTTCTTCACGCTTTGGTTTGGATACTGATGAATGTCCGATATTTCCAGGTGTAGACCAATATGCAAGCTACATTGTGGGGACAACAATAGATGCAATGATGGGAGTAGCTGAAGGTAAGTATGAAGATGCTGTTTCTTTCTTCGGAGGGCTTCATCATGGTCTGGAGAGTCAGGCATCCGGATTCTGTTACTATAATGACTGCGCAGTTGCCATAAAGAAGTACCAGGAGAAATATCCTGGTAAGAAGGTGCTGTATCTTGATACTGATGCACATCATGGTGACGGAACGCAGAGTGCATTCTATCATGACCCAAATGTCTTGACAATCTCACTTCATGAGCTCAGTATGGGGTTCTATCCAGGAACAGGAAGACCGGAAGAAGTTGGCATTGGAGAAGGAAAGGGCTATTCCGTCAACATTCCACTACCACCTCTCACTGATGATGTTGAGTGGTGGAGAGCATTCGAGGATGTTGTCGTACCGATTTGGTTAGCATACAAACCAGACTTTGTGTTCTGGGAGGTGGGTGCAGATGCATACATGAACGACCCACTGACAGACCTGATGCTGACGTATGATACCTATCAGCGCATGTCGAAGACTGTTCGCCAGCTCGTCCACTTGGGAACAAGGAAGCTTGTCGTTGTCGGAGGTGGTGGATACAATTCAGTGGCCGCTGCAAAGATTTGGACCATGCTATTGGCAGATATCGCAGACATTGCACTACCACCGACTATTCCGGCCGAATGGATTGAGTTGTGCCAGAAACACGGCTTCCAGGTCAGACGAGGCGGATGGACCAGTAGACCCTTCCGAATGCCAAGTGATCAGTATCCTAAGATTCGTCGTGCAGTTGACGATACAATTGCAAAGGTCAAGGAACTCATTTTTCCAACATTTGGACTTGATGATCAAATCTAATGGTCCCAGTCTGGCATCGGTAGTTTTCTCAACATTCAACTTGTGATATGAATTACGGATGAAATAAAAGACCGGACTGTACAAGACCTAGTTTACACGCCCTGAGGTGGTGTACATTTGAAACGAAGATATTTGGTACTTGTTCTTGGTCTTGTTATCATGTTTTCAGGAAACTTGGTTGCAGCAAGCGTGCAGAATGGGTTTGGTTCCGTTGCTGTTTCAGAAGTTGATTTTCAGGCAGCTGATGGATCCTGGATTCATAGTACGCTTCAGAAACCAATCTATGCAACTGATATCGATCCGCTACCAGGAGTTGTAGTCATTCATGGGTCATTACAAAATAAAGAATGGCTGATGGCTTTTGGAATTGAACTTGCTCGACGTGGATTCGTTGTACTGACTATCGACGCGAATGGCCATGGAAACTCTGAGGCAGGTTCTGGCAGTGGAGCAGCCGCGTTAGACTACATCACTTCATTGGACTATGTTGATGATGCCCAGATTGGTTTGATTGGTCACAGTATGGGAGGGGGAATTGCTTGGAGAGCAATGGAGGATTCCAGTGTCAATGTACGGGCATTGGTTCTTGTAGGATCTGGATTCAGGTCGGGAGCGCCCTATACTCCAAACACCCTCCTAGCAACTGGAAATTTCGATTCTCTCTCTAGCTATCCGCACAATCTGACTCTCCTTGAACCTTACTTCAATGTCACACCAGTTGTGGCAGGCACGACCTATGGAGATTTTGCTGCCAATTCAGCCAGAAAGGCAATCTTTCCCTCAACAAACCATCTCTTCGAAACTATTGACCCCGTCATAGTCAGCGAAAGTCTAGAGTGGATGAAGAACAGTCTGAAGGGTGGTGCTGAAGATGAGTACTGGATAGCCAGCACTAGTCTTCTCTATCCCCTTTGGTTAGTTGGAGGCCTATTCGGATTGCTGGGAGCCCTACTCACAATTTTCCCTCTAATCTTAATACTGCTCAGCACACCTTTCTTCTCAGATTTGAGAGGAGAGCCATCTGAGCAATCAGTGACCACAAAGTCATTCATCGGTAATGGAATTGTATATGGTCTGATAGGGGTAATATCCTTCTTTCCATTCCTGCTAATTGGGACCTTATTGTCATACATGATACCATTCCCACAGTATTATGGAATACCAGTAATGTCATGGATGGTTGGCAGCGGTCTTGTTTCAGCCCTCTTCCTTTTCGTAATTCTGCATCGTCGTGGACAAAAGCAGAAGGCGTCACAAGATGGAACAATAGGCGTCGAGGATGCACCAATACTCACTGTGCGAGGTTTACTTGGAACCGGAGGAGAGAAACCAATCCCAAGACTCGTGAGGACTCTTGTTCTGACAGTCATAGTGTTTGTCTGGTTGTATTTACTGACCCTGGTAGTTGATCTAGGATTGGCACTGGACCTGAGAAGCTTCCTACCTGGACTGCATGATCTCACACTGGCACAGTCAACGATTGTACCGATCTACTTTGTGGGATTCCTCATCTACACCCTAGTAGAAGGAGCATGGTTTACAGGATTAATGCTACCTGAAGCATCAGGGAGTTGGACAAAGGTCCAGCTAAGTTGGACTGTAAAGGCGGTTCTCATCAAGACCTTCCCGTATCTCATTTTGATAGGCTTCGAATTCGTGGGAGGTTTCCTGGCAGGAGCATCATTAGTCCCTGGATTAATCGGTTTCTCCTGGTTGTTCTTCTATGCCTTCGCACCTTGGTTTGCTATTTGTACTGTAATCACAATGTTTGCATATCGTGTGACAGGCAACCGATGGCTTGGTGCCATGGTCAATGCTCTGCTATGCGCTTGGCTTCTTGCATCAATACTATCAATCAGATGATAGAATGAATCAAAGGACGGATCTTAGATGGTCCGTCCCTACCTCCTTGCGTCTAACGTGCCTTCATCTCATACAGAGTGACACCAGGTTCAACCGTGATTGCCTGTTCTGGACAGTTTTGAACACATCTCATACAACCGGTACACTTTGAGAGCCAGATTGCATCTATACGCCAAATCTCGGGATTGTGAGGATCCGGATGATCTTCAAGGGTAGGGTGCAACAGCAATACCGCAGGATCACAGACAGATAGACATTTTCGGCAGTCGCGAGGATCGGTACTTGCTCCACTGTGGCATTTCGAATAATCGATTACAATCTTTGTCTTCTTTACCATCAAGACCACCTCAGTATTTTCCTGCCTGTCCGAGCACAGACTCTCGTGGGACTAAATTGAGTGCATCATGCTTGCATGCATGTCTACAGACTCCACATCCGAAGCATTTGTCCAAATCAACAATAACCCGGTCAATTGAAGGTAGATACCTCAACGCGTTGAACTGACACATCCTGACACAAGACTTGCAGCCTTGACAATTATCGATGTCGACGTCAATTAGGTACTCACCCTTGTAGACGGTTCGTAGGTCAAAATCATTCCTTAGGCGTAAACCTCCACACTCAGGAGTTTCACAGGAGCATATCGCATTGATGTAAGGAACTGGTTGGAACCAGACAGAAGCAACGTAACCCTTCTCATTCTGCTCCTGTAATGCTTGGATTGCTTCCTCTCGATCTAGTTTGTATTTCACACCCTCGGGAATGTATCGGGTGTGTTTCTCAATGACCTCAGAAAGTTGACCGAAGTTAATACAGACTGCATCCTTCACACCCCTCTGCATATACCTGCAGATACAGTAGTTCTTGATGATAGGTTCTGCAGCTAGATTTCCAAGAATGTGCATGGCGTCTTCCATGGGGAGGACTTGACCAAAGTGACCATCGGCCCTGATTGCCTTCCTGTTCTTACTTTCACTGTGTATCTGTCGCTCGACAGCCCAACGAATGACCCTACCAATGATGGGCATCTTCATCTTGTACCCTAAGCCTATCGAATTGAAACCCAAAATCTTGCGGATGAATAGGGTTTCCATACCCTTCCACTGTTCTTCTAGGTATTCGCCCATGTTATATTCGTCTGCAAGTTCGTCAGAATATAGTCTAGCATTCTCATACCACTTGCCGCCGTCGCCGTGTTTTAGACACCATTCACACATAATTATCGCCTGTGGATTGATAACCAATGTCTATTGAAATGCGATATTTAAGATTCCCGTATTATATCAACAAATTAAGAATAAGTACTCGTTTCAGGAAGGGTTTTCATATACAATATAGTGGATATTAAGCCGCAATTCACGTAGTGAACTCAAAATGATTAGACTGATTGGTGTCCTGACTGAAGGTGGTGTTCCCATCGAGGTCAAAAGCTCAACGGAAGCTGATGGAGAGCTGATACTAGGACCACTGATTGAGGCAGTCAAGGCATTGAGCAGTGTGATGGGTAGTGGGGAGGTCAGACGTCTCGGTTTCAAGGATGATACACTTCTGGTAACTGAATCCAAAAAGGGATTCACAGTTGTTGCCTTAGTGAGCAAGGCAGAAGACTACATGGACAGTCTCTTGAGGGTCATTGCAGAGAAGATTGACAATTCAGAGATTCGTCGAGCTGATGGGTCTGTGAATGATACTCAAAAGGACATCATAACACGTATTCTTAGTGCATATGTGAGAGATCACATAGACACATCCTTCCCTTCAGCACTTTCTTGCGCATGGGACCCAATCTTTGAAGTTCTAAAGAATGACTCTAGATTTTCGCAGTCAATTCAAGAAGTGGATGACCTGCTTGCTAGATCCGAACCAGCAGAAAGATGGTCTGAGTTCAAGACTGAAACCTCAGGCACAATGAAAGATGCTCTGACACATGCGTTGAGGGGAGAATTTGATCGAGCCTGTGCGATTGCAGCAAAAGAGGAGGATCCACTTGCCAGAATTTTCAGTATCAAGATGGGTGCGCTCACTCACTCTATGACAAAGGCAGTTGCACCTACTCTGGATGAACTTAGAGAACTTGCGGCGAAGCTCCCAGCAGATTACCCTTATTCAGACTTGGCCAAGGTTCTCGTAGGAATTATCGCAGGGGATATAATCCCAGCAGATTATACACGAATCTTCAGAGAGTCAATGAAGAAGTTTGAGTTTGTGAATGATGACGAACATCTGATGCTCGGATTTCTGTTTCTGGATCCGATTGTTGTAGAATATCCCGAGTTTTCATCAAAACTGACGAATATGTATCAAGGAAGATCGGAAGTTGTCTGTTCATTCATTGAAGCAATTGAAGAACGTGGAAGGATATTCGACAAGCTGTACTCAATAACAAGTTATGACGGGTTCAAGGATGAGCTAGGACTCTACAAGTCGCAGATATCAAGTATCCTTGGTAGTGTCACATGGGTACTCGATGATGACCTTCTATGGGAACTACAGAAAGAGGGAAAGGGAATAGAGATAGGGATCACTGCTTCATTCAAACTTCAGAACTATATTGCTCTGCTGACTGCACTGACTGAGTCCCCAGTACTCACAATCAGCGAAAGGGTAGATTTCCTTGAAGAGGTCCTTATGCTGTATCGAGACTACTTCAGAGGATTGATGAAAACAGATATTCCGCTCTTTGCATATACTGTTGACAGTGTATTTCAGAGCCTGAGTGTGGCTCACGCGGAATACTATTTCCTTTCTACTGGACTTCCGAGAGAACTTCATCTTCAGCGAACAATCGAGTTCCTTGAGGACATATATGAAATAATGGAAGCAGAATGGCCAAAGTCGCGAGTGAGGTTCTCACTCTTTGTGGTCGCCAACTCGATAGGCCCCGTTCTCGCAAGAGAGAAGGAGTTGCCAGAATATGAGATTCGACTTCTCTATGCAGCCATCAACCTACTTGACGTTAACACAATAGACGCCGCACAGATTACCCGTCCAACAGTATATGCAACGTATCTCAGCAATACGAATACTGCTTTGACCTCCCTAGCCACTAGACTGTTGGAGAATGATGAACGAATAGACGTGCTGAAGAGATGTGTGGACATTGCGCTCGATGTGCATGAATGGTTCCTATCATTCGGAGAAGTCATTCGGGACGATGTGATGTCTGCAAGTTTTCATGCATCACTCATTGTTGATTCTCTTGATGAAGCAGAATTGAAGAGAACAGTAGACCGTGTGATTGATCTCAATCGAATAATTATCCAAGACCCGGCCAAATTTGACTATGAAGTGGCAATGATGTCCAGCACCCTGATGGACCTGTTGGGGAATGCGTGGAAAAGGTTGGATGATAAGAGGTATCTTGCGCTGTCAAGAGAAACCTATGAACAGGCGATGACGGCATGGAAGAAGTATGGATTCTACGAGCTGGCTGAGAACTTCAAGAAGAAGTTTGGTCACACTTTAGAGACCTAGAAGATCAACCGTAGCATCCCAAAGCTGTTTCTGAAGATCAACATCATACGATACTTCAGAGGTTTCTTTCTCACTCTTTTTGCTAAAGCACTTACCAGTTATGCCTTCAATATCGGGAGATGTTGCAGCATACACAGATGTTTCAGCACCCTCTTTTGGACTGAGTTGAAAGGGTTTCATCATTCCAAACATGATTCTAGAACTGGTGCTACCACTACTTCGCCCAAGGTTGGTCGCTACAAAACCTGGGAGCACCACATTTATGGAAACTCCAGTGTCTTCGAGTCGACGGGCCATCTCATATGTGAACATTTGGACCATCAGCTTAGCACTCCCGTATACCTGTCGTGATTTGTATTTGCCATCACTCTGTAAGTCATCTAGATTCAGGTTTGTTCTCTGAGCTAGACCAGAAGAGAGGTTGATCACTCTCGAAGGAGTATTCTCTTTCAGTTGAGGAAGTAGTTCGTGTGTGAGGAGGAAGGGGGCCAAATAGTTCACAGCTAATGTGCGCTCGAATCCCTCTTCTGTGACCTCTCTTTTACTGATTACCGCTCCTGCATTGTTAATGAGAACATCAAGACGATTGTATTTATTCCTGAAAGACGCTGCGAAGTCCCTGATGGCAATCATTGAGGACAAGTCACAGATCATCAGATCAACGGAGTTGTTTCCTGTTTCTTCAATTATTTCTGCACGAGCGGCTTCTCCTAATTCATGGTTTCGAACAACCATGACTACGATAGCTCCCATTTCAGCCAGGGCCAGAGCTGTTTCCTTTCCAATCCCTGAATTGCTACCTGTCACAATGATGACTTTGTCCTTCATGGCCTCGCTCTCTATTCAGGCATAGTAAATGTACCATAGAAAGCTTCGGTTTTGACTGTTCAACTTAAAACAAATCTACACAATCAATCAGTATGACCCTACTAGTGAAGCTTGCCAAATATCTGACCTGGGCAAATGATACAATGTGGGAGATTGTAGAGAGTCTGAGCGACGAGGAATTTGATCGAACACTGTGTGAAACTGGAGGTAGTCTCCATATTAGATACATCCACCTAGCTGTGGATACATGGGAATGGTATCATGACTGGCATGGTGAGGAACCTGAAGAACCGGACTTTCAGGGTATGACTAGAAGTGAGCTCTACAAGTTCATCACTGAGTATGTAGAGAAATGGATCAACATGATTGAAGAGAGGTCTGTCAACGAATTTCGCGACGAACGAGCAGGCAAAGTGTTGACACTCCAATTTGATGAGATGTTTTTCCATATGGTGAACCATTTCACATATCACAGAGGGCAGATTGCAATGAGCCTCAAGCTACTGGGCAAGGAAACTTCCATGACAGACTATGTGCCTCACAGATTTTCCACACTCTAAATGTAGAGACAATCTCAGCTGGTGTTTCAGAAGTAGCTCACTGTGAACCACTCGAACAATGAGGGTCAGTATGTCACACCATGCTCGACATAGTACTTCAGCAGGGTCAGTGCCTCTCCCCATCCAGCAGCACATTCCAGCAGTGCAGCTCTGCCCGAGGGAGTGTCGTGATAGCCGTATTCTCGTAGACGAACCACCGTACCTTCCTCAACTGGTTCAAAGTTAATCTCTATCGTTGTGGCATAGGTCGGCTTGTCTGAGTTCCATTGGAAAACGAATCTTTCTCCCCTCTTTGCCTCGAGAACTGGACCTTTCGATTCGGTAGTGTACTTATCGGGACCCCAATCTTTCCATCTGAAAGTGATTGAACCACCAGGTCTTGCATCGACCTCAGATCCAACAGTGAACCATGCATCGAGTCCCTCACCCGTAGCAATTGCATCATAGACAACCTCAGGTTTTGCTCGAACAAGAGTGGTCTGCTTTACCTCTACGTCAATGAGTCTATCTTCGGACATAGTATTAACTATAGTTACTAGGATAAGAGTGTTATCATTGGTGGAACTGAGGTAAAAACCTATCAGAAAACCAGTAGGAAGCAGGATGGAGGTAAAAAACAGGATGAAACTGTCGAAAGAAGCATTTGTTCGCGCCCGTGAATTCATTCACAAGAATGCACGACCACTTGATAGGAGTCTATTCAATTACATATTCGAAGAGGGGTCTCGCGATGCAGTTGTTGAGGAACTGAGTAAGTTCCAGAATTCAGACGGAGGATATGGGAACGCGATTGAACCTGATTTCAGACTGAAGGCTTCTTCACCCATGGCAACCTCCGTAGGTCTACAGTATTGTAATGACATTGATGCAACTGCAGATGAAAAAATCGTTTCCAATGCAATCGAGTACCTATTGTCAACTTATGATCAAGAACACGAATACTGGTTCAACACTCCGATTGATGTTAATGATGCACCCCATGCTCCTTGGTGGCATGTAGAAGAAGTGAAACCCCCTGCAGAAGCGAGTTGGGCAAATCCAAATGCCGAACTTGCGGGATACATTCACCGATACAAATCGCTAGTTCCGAACGAATTCATTACAGATCTCAATAAACGGCTAGTAACAAACATCAAGAGTTCAGAGCATATCGATGGATTATACAAGATAATGTGCTGGGAACGTGTATACAAGGAGTTTCCAGAACCCCTTCAATCAATGGTGATTGAGAAGATTAGACGCACCTTTACGAAAGATGCACCTTACACACAAGAGGACCTCGGAGAGATTCGAATCTTTTTGCTTGCTCCTAGTCCCGAATCCATTTTGATAGCCTATCCGGGAAATGTATACAATTTGATGCACCAAGAGATAGAGAAACAGGCTGATGATGGAGGTTGGTGGCCCACCTGGAAATGGGGTCTATACGAAGATGTCTGGCCTATTGCCGAGAAGGAGTGGGCTGGTAAAATCACACTTGATTTTCTTCGAGCTGCTACCGACTTGGTAAATCTACGAGAGTACTGAGTGTCTAGTAATTGTCCTAGTGATTTTTCTCCGAAGGAGATAATGCAATCTGACAGAGCATCAGTAGTCCAGTGATTCTCCAGCTGGTTCCTCTGGTGTTTCCTTCTTTGCTCCCTTTCTTGAGATGACTGGCTTCTCGACCTCACTTGCCGCTAGTCCACGTGCAAAGCGCTGGATGAAACCAACCGCTCTTCTCTGAGCAGCCTCATTCAGGAACACAACAGGAACAATGAATGCCATTACCACTAGGGGAATACCAGCTGTCCATAGGAAACTGATTAGGAGGAATTGTGGTTCAGGTGGAACATTGCCAATTATAAATGGTTGAATAAAGTGCGCACTGACCATAGCGATTGGAAATGCAAACAGTGAGTAACCACCAAGCATGCTACTATACCACCGACCAACTCCTTCTGTATCAGGACACTGTCTTACGTCTAGTTGACCCTCTTTCAAGTAGGTGACAACACCTGCGTCATTGAGTACCCAAGTGGGGATGAATAGTGCAACGGCAATTGGCATAATCACGAGTGCGCCTATCAATGTCACACTCATTCCTATCCAGAATTCAGTTGCTGGTAGTATTGGATCTGGTAAGGCACCAATAATGAAACCCTCGATGAGACCAATCACTAATCCGGAGGTACTCAAGCTGAAGAGTGCTGGTGCAACACTTCTTCGAAGCATTCTGTACCCACCAAATGAATCTCCAATTTCCATTATTGAGAAATTGTAGGTGGCTGATTTAATTAGCCGACTACCCAAAAGGAAGACAGCTGCGAGAGGGAGTGCAATGATAAAATATTCAATTGCAATCACTGGAATTGCTATTCCTAGAATGATTAGGATATCTGTGAAGAGTGAACCAGCAATCCACGGGAAGAACTCGAATGACGGTGCTAGTGATGTCACCTGATACATAGCAAACAGTCCGAAGGCGATTCCTCCAACAGCAAAGAGAAACGGAAATACAAATCGTACTTTTCCCATGATAATCTCAAACTCCTAAGTTTACACGGCTTAGTATACAGCTCCCTGATATATAGGAACTCCTCTTATGTTTAAGAGAGTTTAAATCTCGCCCGTGTGTGCCGCGCTGAACCATGGCGCTTTCAATAGGTTCGAACCCAAGTAGGACAGTAGCCTTTGTGGCTGTTTTTGCAGCAATGACTGCTGTATTAGATATCATTCCTGCATTTGGTTTCACATCAGGTGTCTGGGACAGTTGGGCATTTCTATTGAGCCCTATTGTCGGGATTCTATTAGGACCTTACTTAGGAGCGCTATCTGTGGGGCTTGGTAGTTTTCTAGGACACACAATATACTATCGTGATCCTACTGAGTTTCTATTCATGCTTGGGTTGTCCATGGGAGCTGCTGTAGCAGGATTTGTTTACCAACGTCGATGGAAACCTGTGTTTGGAGTCTATACTGCCATGCTTCTGGGGTATTTCATATATCCAGTTTCATGGGGGCTCCCGCTCTGGGGAATCTGGGACATTCTTGTCGGATACGGTGTTGTGCTGATTTACTCTGTAGCAGCGACCCGTGGAATCTGGTCCAATACAAGTGAGCGGAATAAATTGCTCCTGCTCCTCTTCTGCACAGTGATCGCCTTAGAAACCGATATCCTGTTTCGCGTCTTTGTACTTATGCCAGGGCAAGTCCATTGGATACTTGGAATGACACCTGAAATTCTCTACGGTATTTGGTTGGTAGCTGGAATAATTACTCCAATCAAGGTTGTTCTGGCTGCAATAGTTGTAGTCACATTAGGTCGTCAGATTTTACGAATTCTTGAACGCCATGGAGATTCAATTGCATTGAGTGATGTTGACGCACTACCCAACTAGATCAGGTGATTCTTTTTGTTCACTGGATTCACGACGCATTGAGAAACATCCAGCCCAGGACAGAATTCCAAAACAGACGAGTGTGATTATTGTCCAAGTTCCGTATGCAAGTACTTCATAGAGCACATATGAAGACAGACCGAAAATTGGGAATATGTAGAGGTCAACAAGAATCCAAAATACAAAGACTGAAGTCGCAATAATTGCTCCTAGGAGTCTTTTCCGATTAGCACTATCTTGGAACATTATTCTCACTCACTGTATCGCAAGTGCTGACAGTTTTGTAGGTTGTCCTTTGGGAGGTTTGAACTAACGGGACAATTGATTCAACCAGAGTTTAGCTCGAGAAGTGTCAGTATCTTCACTCATAGGTCAGAACGAGTATACACTGGATTATACTGTTTTGGATTTTAGCAAGGAAAAAGAAATTCGTGAGAGGTCACTGAGGACCTCTCTTGAACTATAACTACTAGAGGCGTCCTTTGACAAGGGTCTCAACGACTGTTGGGTCTGCCAGGGTTGTGACATCACCAAGGTCGTCAATCTGACCAGCAGCAATGCGCTTCAGGATTCGGCGCATGATCTTGCCTGAACGAGTCTTTGGTAGTGCGTCTGCCCACTGGATCTTCTCAGGAGAAGCAATTGGACCTACGTCAGAACGAACGTGGTTCCTCAACTCAAGCTTGAGCGCGTCAGTCTTCTCAACACCCATCTTCAGAGTGACGAAAACGTAGATCGATTCGCCTTTGATCTCGTGGGGGAATCCTACAACTGCACACTCAGCCACTGCGGGATGCTTGACCAGAGAGGACTCAATCTCAGCAGTACCGAGTCTGTGACCAGACACCTTGAGAACGTCGTCAAGACGACCCATAACAAAGTAGTAGCCATCCTCGTTGAAGCGAGAACCGTCACCAGTGTAGTACATTGGCTCGCCATTGTCAGGGTTCTTGAACTGGACAAAGTAAGTATCAATGAACCGCTTGTGGTCACCGTAGAGTGTCCTCATGAGGCCAGGCCAGGGTTTCTTCATGCATAGATAACCACCCTCGTTAGCGTTGACAGGAACACCGTCATCAGCAACGATTACGGGATCCACACCAAAGTATGGGAAGGTCGTTGAACCCGGAATGGTTGTTGTTGCACCAGGTAGGGGTGTAAGAATCACACCACCGGTTTCAGTTTGCCAGTATGTATCTACGATCGGACATTTCTCCTTTCCAATCATCTCGTGGTACCAAATCCAAGCCTCTGGGTTGATTGGCTCACCGACTGTACCTAGCAAGTTCAAAGATGAGAGGTCATGCTTCAGTACGGGGTCGTCACCAAATCTCATCAGAGCACGGATTGCAGTTGGGGCAGTGTAAAACTGAGTAACTTTCCACTTCTCGACTTCAAGCCAAAAACGGTCATTATTGGGGTATGTCGGGACCGACTCGAACATCATTGTGGTGGCTCCAGCTGAAAGGGGACCGTACACAATGTAGGAGTGTCCAGTAATCCATCCAATATCAGCAGTGCACCAGTAAACATCACCCTCATGCCAATCGAAGATATGCTTGAAGGTGTGGGTGGTGTAGGTCATGTATCCACCAGTTGTGTGAAGTACACCCTTTGGTTTACCAGTTGAACCGGATGTGTAGAGGATGAATAATGGGTCCTCTGCGTCTACCCACTCCGGTTCGCACTTGTCATCGACTTTCTCGTATTCCTCATGGTACCAGACATCTCTGCCCTCAGTCCATGGAACTTCGATTCCGACTCTCTTGACAACGAGAACCTTCTCGACCATCGGAAGGTCTGCGACTGCACCATCTGCGCCTTTCTTCTGTGGGATGGTCTTGCCAGAACGATAGTAACCATCAGCTGTGACAAGCACTTTGCCCTCACAGTCAATGATTCTGTCCTTGACTGAATCGGCACTGAACCCACCGAAGACAATGCTGTGTACCGCACCGATCCTGACACAAGCAAGCATGATGATTGCGAGCTCTGGAATCATGGGGAGGTACATGGTAATCCTGTCGCCCTTCTTAACACCGAGGTTCTTCAGGACATTCGCGGCTTTGTTTACCTCGCTAAGGAGCTCACTAAATGTGTAAGTCTTTGACTCTTCAAGGGGTTCACCCTGCCAGATCAATGCGACCTGGTCGCCCTTGCCTGCCTCGACGTGTTTGTCAAGACAGTTGTAAGCCATGTTGGTTACACCGTCTTTGAACCAGGAAAATCGGATATTCTCGATATCTTCCCACTCAAAACCCTTAGTTGGCTCTTTCTTCCAGTAACAAAGTTCCTTGGCTGCTTTGAGCCAGAATTCATCGGGGTTATCGACAGACTCCTTACAGATCTTCATTCGTTCATCATGGCTTTTTACAAAAGCCTTATCGACGAAGCTCTTTGGGGGGTCGAAGCGCCTTTCTTCCTGGCTATAAACTGTAATCTTCTTTTCTTCAGACAAGTACGTCACCTTATACCGTCAATTCGATGGCCGACGAGCCAAATATCGAGTATATGAAGCTTGTCTAATAATACGTATTTTTTGCGAAAGATAATAGAATGTCGAAGAAGTTTGTAATCGCAAAGATTTCGATTTAAAAAAGATAGAATGAGGTCAAGGATTAGTCCTCGACCTCGTTTTTCGAGCTTCTATGCAGTACGCTTGGACCTCAAGACCAATGTGAATAGTACTGCAATAATTGCGAGTACTCCAGTCACAACAAAGGCCATGAAGTAAGATCCTGTTGCATCAACAATTGGACCAGCAACTAACGCACCAGTGATTCCAGCGATTCCATAGGCTGTGAACATTACACCGTAGTTCTTACCAACATTCTTGCTTCCGAAGAAGTCTGCAGTAGCAGATGGGAACAGTGCAAAGTTTCCACCGAAGCAGAAACCTATGAGTGAGGCAATACCCATTACTGCAATCCAGCTAATGGCGATTGTGGACATCCATGCAAAAGTGAACATTCCAATTGCAAGGAACAAGAACATCAAGATCATTGTGTTCTCGCGACCCAATCTATCAGAGGTTGCACCCCAGACAATACGTCCAGCAGCATTTAGCAGACTCATGACTCCAACAATCACAACAGCGTCTGTTAGAGGATCGATTGCCAATGCGGCACTCTTGACGTTACCCAGTGTCATTAGACCAGCTGTGGCAGCAAACACGAACATCAACCAGAGTAACCAGAATGTTGAGGTTCGAATCATTTGACCAGGCATCATACCAGTGCCAGCACCATCAGCTGTTGTTGCTGGAGGAGTGTATCCATCTGGGAGCCAACCCTCTGGGGGATTGGTTAGAAGCTGTGAACCCAGCACTACGAGAACTAGATAGATTACACCTAGAACCAGCATTGGCATTCCAATACTGGCTATGAGTGGAACATCAAACAAGGTGAGTAAGAATTGCTCGACATATCCGAACACAAGAGCTCCAGCACCGAAACCAGCAACTGCGATACCAGTGATTGCACCCTTCTTGTCAGGGAACCACTTTACTAGGGCAGCAATTGGACAGACATAGGCAAAGCCGATACCAGCACCACCAATTATACCATAGGTGATGATGAGGTAGATTGTGCCTAGAACAGCGTCAGATCCTGCAACTGCATCAACGAAGAATGCAAGAATATACCCTGCACCCAGAAGAACTCCACCTATTGTGGCGACTTTTCTAGGACCAACGCGATCTTGCCATCTTCCAGCAAATATCATGAACAGAGCGAACGATGCCAGACCAGCTGCAAATGGTAGCTGTGTTAAAAATGAGGGCCATCCATACGAACCTCCTCTCAGAGCAGTCTGAAAGAAGGACCAAGCGTATATCGAACCCAAGCACAACTGAACAATGAGTGCGCCGAGAATGACAAGGTTCCTATTACCGATTTTTTCATCAGAAATCATAATGAAATTCACCTGTCAGAGTGTCAGGTATTATGCGGCTGGCGGATACAACCCCACTAAAAGCCTTCCGTCATGCCACAATCGAAAATTGGTTACGTTCAAATGCTTCTGTGAGACTGACTCTCAAGTGAGTCCTTCGCAAGAGGTAATCTGTGATGAGTAAAAATGATTGGACTGAGAAGTACAAGAACAAAGTTGTCAATGCATCACAAGCCATCCAAAAAATAAAACGAGGAGCAAGGCTATTCCTGGGAACAGGTTGCGGAGTCCCCTACCATCTGGTTCAGGAACTTGCAGCCAACGCAGACCAAATGGCAGACAATGAGATTGTACATCTTCTCACACTTGGGGATACACCATCAGCTGATCCAAAGTTCCAAAATCAGTTCAGACACAACACGTTCTTTGTAAGCTCAAATATCCGAGAGGCTGTTTCTGAAGGACGCGCAGATTATACTCCAATAATGCTCTCAGACATACCTCAACTGTTCAGGCATAGAAGAATGCCACTTGATGTTGCAATGATACAGATTAGTCCTCCTGATCGAAACGGGTACAGTTCTCTTGGTATTTCTGTAGACATCACTAAATCGGCTGCAGAAAGTGCAGATGTGGTTATAGCGCAAGTCAATGAGAGAATGCCAATCACTCATGGCGACTCATTTGTAGACGTACGCGAGATCGACTATTTGGTTCCCCACAATGAGCCTTTGAGAGAGTTCAAAGGTGCAGAAGTGACGGAAACAATTGATCGGATTGGAAGTTATGTAACAAGACTGGTAGAGAATGATTCGACTCTTGAGCTTGGAATCGGAGCATTACCACAATCGGTCTGCAACAACCTGTTGGAATCTGGTGTGCGTGATTTGGGTATACACACAGAGATGTTCAGCGATAGTCTGTTGGCTTTGATTGAGAAAGGCGTTGTGACCAACAAAAAGAAGTCTCTTCATCCTGGAAAAGTGATTGCAAGCTTTGCTATGGGTTCAAAGAAATTGTACGATTACATCCATGACAATCCGATGTTCCATTTTCATGACACTGCGTATGTAAACGATCCTTATGTAATCGGGCAGAACAACAAGATGATTGCAATCAATTCAGCTCTTGAAGTGGATCTTACTGGGCAGGTGTGTGCTGATTCAATCGGACATAGATTCTACAGCGGCATTGGAGGTCAGGTTGACTTCATTCGTGGTGCAAAGAGGTCTCCTGGTGGAAAGGCAATAATCTGTATGCTTTCTACTGCAATGGATGATACAGTTTCCAGAATTGTACCACGTTTAAGCGAGGGAGCGGGTGTTGTGACCACACGTGGAGATGTGGACGTTGTCATTACTGAGTATGGTTTCGCAACATTGCATGGTAAGACAATTAGAGAACGTGTCCTCTCTCTGATTGCTGTAGCACATCCAAACTTCCGAAATGAACTACTTGAAGCAGCAAAGAAAATGCACTATGTCTTCGAGGACCAAGTGCCGTTCTTGGTTCAGGGGACATATTTCGCTTCGGAATATGAATTGCGAGAAACTTTCAAGACAAAAGATGACCAGATTGAAATCCAATTCAGATTGATCAGGCCAGATGATACTGATAGAATCAAAGAGCTGTTCTATGGTCTAAGTGAAGAGAGCATCTACTTCAGATTTCTAACTCCTCTGAAGTCATTACGTAGACAGACCCTCCAAGACTTTTACAATGTGGATCAGGCAAGTGACATCAGTGTTGTAGCCGTGGTAAAATCGGATGTCGATGAAGAAACAGAACGGATAATCGGTGCTGGAAGGTATCTGTTAAACAGAAGTACAAACGAGGCTGAATTCGCACTCTTGATTCATGATGATTATCAGGGATTTGGGATCGGTACATTCCTCCTCAATCATCTCATGAGGATTGCAAAAAGTAAGGGCGTTGATGCGTTCATTGCGTTTGTGCATCCTCAGAATCAACCAATGATTAGGTTCATTCATAGGACAGGAAAAGTGGTTGAGAGTAAACTTTCACTCGAAGATGAGGAGTACCTCTTCCGACTCAAACTATGAGAATTGCATAGCCCATTACACTCAAAGGTGTGTTTGTCTATTCTATGAGTGGGAGCGCAAAGGATGAGCAATCTTCTACTCAAAGCTGGAACACTGATAGTTGGCGATGGTAAAACGCTAGAGAATGTGTCGATACTAGTCCAAGGTGAGAAAATAACAGAAGTTGGACAGGATGTGAAAGTACCTCCGGATACAGAGGTTCTAGATTTTTCCGATCGTGTCGTAATGCCAGGAATAATCGATCCGCATATTCATGTGTGCTTTGATGGGTCCGCTGACCCAGCGGAGGCAAAAAAGTTCTCAGATGAACTTCTAGCAATTCGTGGAGCACGACTCGTGGAAAGGTTGCTTGAATATGGAATCACCACTGCAGGTGATGCAGCTGGAAGAGGGAATGTCCCTTTTGCAGTGAAAGAAGCAATTGACAGAGGACTTGTTAACGGTCCCCGTCTGCTTCCTTGTGGAAGGATGATCACAATCAGTGGAGGAAGAGAATCTCTTGGTGGATCAAATGAGGCAGATGGTCCCGACAATGTTCGTCGAGCTGTACGAGAAGAGATTGGTCGGGGTGCACGTTTCATCAAACTTGCTGCGACCGGAGCGATATCATCTGAGCACACAGAGAGCTTCAATTCGCAGTTTGATATAGATGAGCTTCAAGCGGGCGCGAACGAATCTCGGAAGGTACAGCTGAAATCGCATGCACATGCATATGGTGACGTACGAATCAAAAACACAATTCTAGCACGCGTGGACGTACTT
>DXJI01000044.1 GCA_019057595.1 Candidatus Thorarchaeota archaeon | reverse complement strand
TGGATCCGCTTGTATCAATGCACAGAACGGCATTGAAAGGAGCGGCAATACCAACTGTCTTGAACTGGTAACCGGTACGTTCTCGGAGTGCTTCAAAGGCAAGCTTTGCAAAGTTCTTCCCAGCTAGTGGAGGTTTTGTACTGATGATGTCTACCTTCACTGCAAGCTCGGGCCAGTTGAATGACATCCCAGGATAGACCAGTCGACCGCCGATAATGTTCTCTAGTGACTTGACACGTTCTGCAGCACGTGATACAAGATCCTCAGTGTTTGCATCTTCTGCTAGCGGTTTGAGACCGAACTCGATGAATTCGAGGGCAATCATATCCTCATTGTAGAGTGTCAAGTCAACTTGGTCGCCTTCCATAAGTAGGGAAGCTTCGAGAACAAGGGTGTCTATGACTATTTGGTCTTCTGCAACATCATTGCTCTTTCTGATTTCAGCAGCACCCCAGAAACTACTCTGTGGGTCTTCAAATATCATAATCGACCCAATGTCTGCATCAAGTTTCTTTGCGGTCTTGGGATGAACGTTGGCAAATCCTCTAAGGTCTCCACCGTCAACGATCTCCAAGGAAATTTGCTTGGTGATGGCTTTTACCTCCTCAGTGCTATACAAGTCAAACTGATTCAGAAGTTATAAAGAATTGTTCGTACGCGCTATGACATGTGTCCAAGTACTCGGGATTGTATCTCTACTGATGAATCAAGAGTCGTCGAATGATCTGCGACAGACCTCAGTAACACAGAACTGAACTTCTGTGATGCATTCTCCAATGTATCTAATTGAATCATGCCTTGCGTATGTAAGACTGTACAACTAAGGAGACCTCTTGGACGTCGTCTGATCCAGAGATGAAGTTCTCTTTTCTTGTCTTTAGACATCATAGTCAAAACAAAGGATTCTTGGTCAACCCCATTGGTCCCGCCATCCTTCAAAGAACTAGGTTCTGGCCATGTTCCAATTGGAGGGATCATGGGATCGAGAGACCCTATGTTCCACTTTCCTTTTGTTAGAAGACCAATCAGACTGTTTTCAATTTCACGTTGTATTGACAACGAATCATCTTTGATAAGATATTCATGAGGTGTTCCGGTCTTTCCGGCAGATGTCCTGAAAGGAGCGTGCAGTAAAGAAAGGGCGTTTCCCCCAAGAACCCTCTGAACGTCTCCCAGAGTTCCCGGAAAGTCACGTGAAAGCATGTACATGATTATGTCTAGCGCCTGAACAGAAAGAAAACTGAAATCAGTCCCAAAGAGTAATTTCTCTGGCCATGTTCGTAGCCTTCCACTGGCTGTTTCAAAGAGAACTGGAACATCTCTGTCATGGAGAGTCGAGGTTTCTGCAAAGATAGTTGGGTCCTTCAAGGCTTCAAAAAGCCGCGAGTCACCAGGTGACATGCCACAATGAGCAATGATGATTCTTAGTCTTTTTAGGGCATCACCACATTCTGGGTCGTTTCTCATCGAGTCTACAAGTCGTTTGATCTTAACAACAGTCTTGATATTCCTCGTGTCGAAAATAATGGGGATACCAAGTTCTCCTGCTCGTTTAACTACATTCCTGGAAGCATCCTCTTCAATTGAGTCGATGAAGAGTTGTGCAAGAGGGTGTAGTTTGAGACCTCGAAGTCCAAGTAAGGTCACACTTCGTTCAAGTTCCTTAAGAGCAATGTCCCCCCCATCTAGTGGATTCACTCTTGAGAACCCAATTAGTCTGGTGGAGTGGGGAGCTCTAGTTGTCCAAGATGCAATCTTGTCATTTGAAACCTTGAACGAAGCAGCTCCAGGCTTCTCTGGGGAAGAGTAATCGTCAGTGTAGGGAAAGACCACAGTCCTATCAACAAGCCATCCATGATTCAATCGTTTCCAACTGTCCCTACTCTGGAAAACGCGAGATGCAAGTGCTGGAGCCTCAATACGGACTGGTTCAAAGAGGAGCGAATCTTTTTCCATCAGGACTTGTGTCTGCTTTTGAATCTCAAACCACAAAGATGCATAGAAATCATAGGCGCCAGCAGGCGTGTTCCGGTGACTCTTCTCGCGACCCATATGATGGTGAGCATCTACGATGTAGAGTCTGAACTCATCACCTTTCCTGATACCGTGATCTGGTTGATCTTCAACAGCCCGAACAACGAGCATGGATGAAGGTCACTCGATATTCGTGATAAACTATTGCTTCAACAACTAGTGGAAATCGGCACTATGCATATATCGGATACTGTCAACATTCTACCAGTGCTCTCTGGAGAGTTGATGGATGATTGTAGTTGAGGACATTGAAGCAAATGAGATTCATCGCTTCGTTGTGGTCGATTCCACCCTCCAGCTTGGTATTGTAAGAGCGGGACAGGACATTCGAACCTTTGATCCTGACCGAGCATTTTCGTTCTACAGCATTGTAGAAAACCAGCTCAATGACTTTGCCTCACTATACCCCGGGGCATTCCGATACATTCCTAGGAGAGCATACGATTATCTCAGTGTACCACGATTACTCAGTGAGTTTTATCACGGATCAACAGCATCCTCAGAGTCCAGTTGGATTGCAGACTATCTAGTGGTCAAACCGTTGATCAATCTAGGGGAAACCGTCCTTCCCGCACTACAGCAAAATGCTAATGCGACGTCTATCAATAGGTGGGCAACTCAACCACCTCACAGTCCTCGACTGTATCATCTCCAAGACATGAGGAGTGGGCGAAGGGCTGAACCTGGATGGGGTTGTGTTTTGAGAACCCCAGACCTTCCACTTGCTCTGAAGGGACCCAACAGGAATGACCTGTTAGACTATATCAAGACTGACAAACCCGTGTTCATTGAACTTGGTCCCAGTGATGAGCTTGACCCGTTATTGGAATGGTTGGTACTCCTGAAACAGGCGGGTCTCAAGACACCACGGTTGGTTCTTGGAGCAAAGAATCACAAAGAGTGGGGTCAAAATATAACTCGGCTGCTAGATGTTCCGGGGAGCAAGGTTCTGACCTCTGGTGCAACGATATCTTCACTTTCTACTCTCGTTCGACACATGCGGAAGGCTCAGAGTGATGCTGATTGGTCGAAGCGGCTATTGTTCTCCTCCGCATACCCGGAAACTCAGTTTGGAGACAGCATCTCTGAGATCTTCAGTTATTTACTGAGTAGAAATTTGGCTGCGGAACCTGAAGAAATACAGAGAATCCTGGGAGGAAACATTCTCTCAATGCTTCCACCTCGTCCAGCATTCCTCCAGTATGATGAAACCAAGACGTCTGTAGTTGCAGAAGAGAGCCTAGGAAAGGCAGCAATGAATGAGCTAGCAAGGATACTCCAGATACTAGACGCAAGAAACATGCTCGGAATTGTGTCCCTAGATCACATGATTGAAAATGATGGAGGAAGTATTTACCTCGACAGCTGTATCTTGACACTGAGGAGTCCAACAGCACCTAGAGCTATAAGCCTTGCATTACTACTTGAGAAGAATGGCTCGGTGTTGGTGTCTGGATGGAAGAAAGCCTTCTCTGATAGCCTTCTCGCTCGAGATGGAATTCTTCTTGCTACATTGATTCGCGCAAATGCAAAATTAGAGGGTCCGATCTTTGGGTCTCCTGCTCATCTAACCCGATTCGATAAAGCACTACTTTCATGTTTACAGGTTGAAAGACCTAGTGAGATTCTGTCAGCGTTGCACTTCGGAGTAGAAATTGCTAAGTCCGAATCAGGCACATTCTTCATGTGTGACAATGACATGAGTGCCCTCGAGGTCACTGATGGAGACCATCTACTGGCATTGGATATCAATACAGGTCAATGGTGTGCAGGAGTCGCCAAGCACCATGCAAAGTGTGGAGAGAGATCAATTGTTGTTTCAGAGGCAGATGCTTCACTGTTTGGATTTCGAAATTCAACTGTTGTTAATCTTGTTCGATATGAGGGAGATATAGCTGAAATCGATGAGGTGGTGATGTCATACTATTCACCCGAACCTGCAAGCAACTCTGAACTGTCCTCGTTCATGCATCTACATGAGAAGGATATTCGTAGCTCCATCACAGGTGTGTTGATGGGGATTGATACGAAACTACATGTCGGTGGTGACGAGAACGCGATCTCCATGGCGGTGAAGTATTCAAAGCCTCAATTGTTGCCAGGTCAGGTTGGGAGGTTGTCAGACTCAGGTATCGATTTCAAACCCCAGCAAGCTTTTGGTGACTTCAATGTGGTTCTTTGTATTTCAAAAGACATGAAAATGAAGACGAAGGATGTATCTCTCAAGACGATTCATGCAGCGAGAACGCAACTGAAACCCTTGATTGAGTTAGTACCTGAACTTGGCAAGTTCATTGAGGGTATTAAAAAGACAGCATCCAGAGCACAGATAGCAGCTCTTGCCGCCTTAATGATTGTCAACACACTGATACACAATAGAACTGAGGGTAGACTTGCACTTGTGACTTTCAACGAGATTCCTGAAAAGTTCTCAATACAGAGGGGCAGTGAAGTTCAGTCGTATGTGGAGTTCTATGAGGACTTCCAGTCTGAAGAAGTACTCATCTCTTTGATCTATTCAATCATTGATGCAGTTGAGGAAACCGAAGGTTATGAGAGCTTGGCGGGAGCCTATCGTTCAATTGCCGAATATCTTGATGACTTTGGTCCGGACCGTCCGACCGTAGCACTGGTGTTGAGCAATGGTGCAGGCACATATGATGAGGAACACATTTCATTTCTCAGTGCAATCTCAAAACATGATAGGTACAGACTGGATGTTCTGACACTCGGAAAAAATGGTAACCAGACATCGAGTCTTAGACTCTTGAAGGGACTAAACTCAAATCTAATACCTGTTGAAACCTTCTCCTCTCATACATTTACAGGATACTTACTAGACCTTATTGACAATCTTGTTTCTAGGACTACCGACCACTAGTCCTAAGTCTGAAGCCTACGTGTTCGATGGAGGACACCCGCATCTCTAGATTGTCCACCTCTATCTCGATTCGGTCAACTAGATCCTGAACGGCATTGATTCGAGAGAGGATGTCTTGGATGCTGAGTCCACCTGGACCATGCGCAATTGCATCTTCTAGGGAGGAGGCACGATGCTGAATATTCTCTAAAGCAAGTATGTGAGCTTCAAGTTTTCTTACAATCTTTGAGAAGTCATCAAGCTCTTCTTTCACAGGAAATCACCTCGATGAACTGATCTTCTTGATGCGTTTCTCGAGCTCTCCTAAACGATTTGCCAGAGATTCAATTCGGTCTATGTTATCAGACAGTCTGCTCTGCAGTGCATCAAGACTCCCCTTGTCTAAGCTAGGAGTATCTTGACTTGTTTGGATTCTTGATTCAATTGATTCCAACTGCGTTTCCAAATCAGGAATTGAGACCGAGTCCAAGCGACGTTTTAGTGACCCAATAGTGTCGTCAACTTCTACACTTTTCTTTGTCTTCTTTGTTTCCGAGAGTGTCTTTCCTCTCTTGCTAGATCGGTGTTCCAACACTACCTCTCTCTTCTTTGGTTGTGGTTCTAGACTGTCTCCGGGAACCATCCAAAGTGGTAGAAGGTATTTTCTAGACAGTTCTTCAATATTGACACTTGCAAAAGTCGCGAATGAGGCAATCTTCTGAGACGAGTCCCAAAAACAGACATCCATTTCCTTGTCTTTAACAAAAACGCACGCTACGATGGATGACCGTAATTCTCTGAACAGCTCTAGACCGTTTATCCATCTTGTGAGAAGAGCAGAGAAAATTACTAGGTCTTTGGAAGTTCCATGTCGGAGAAGTATTCTATCTGATGACTTCTCTTGTATAGTCGCCTTAATCCACTCAGATATTTTTGCAATCTCCTTCGGGAGTGAAAGCACTAATGCATCGTTGACAATACGTTCTGCCGCATCCATTCTCAATTGTTCTACATAATCGAGGTTTGGTTCATCAAGATTACTTGACACACGTTTTCCAAGGCCTTGTAGAAGTAACTGGACTATCTCAAGTGGAGTGTGATTTTGAATCTGAAATGCGATGAGCGATTGTGACCCTTCAAATTCATAGATTATCGCAGCAAATTTGGACTCTATCAGACCCTTGGAACCTATAACAACGATATTTGCAGGTCCCGCACCACTCATGTCTCTAGTAAGTCGTGCGAACCGGTCTGCAGGAATAACTAAGGATTCTTGATTATGTTTATCTCGGAGTTGTCCCTTCATTCCTTTCGATAGCAGCCCTTTTTCGATCCATCCAGTCTTCAACGACTCCTCAGGAAGTTTCGAATGAATGTAGCTTTTGACGTCTCCACTATGGAAGAGAGCCTGAAGTCGGGTTGTGATGTCGTCGCTTATCGATATCACCTCTTACTAAATAGCCATTTTTCGATTGAATCGACAATGGTTCGAGTCTTCTCTTCTTCGTCAAGGTGGATAAATGCTCCACCACCTTCCTCCGCTATGGCTTCCATGATGTCTATAATGGAGTCCGATCCCACTGAGATGGCAAAGACCATCACGCTTTCAGGACTGCTCTCAGTTCTTGTTATCTTAACGGGGTTTTGACCAGCTGAATACACGCCGCTGGAGAAGAGCAACACAGCAGTTTGAAACCCGTTTCTATCAGTAAGGGTCTTTGCAGTAGCGAGTCCGCGTTTCAGGGCTTCACCAGGATTGGAGGGTGAATTCTCATTTTGGGAGGCTTTTTCGTCAACCCACTCACTGTACGCTCTCAACAGAGAAGGCGAATTTAGTGTTGAGACCTCTGTTTCCTCACCAGTCTGAGAATCAAAGGTTTTGAAGTAAACTACTTCCTCGGAAAATGCAATTCCTGAAAATAGAGCACCCTGACCAATTGGTAATTGTTGCTCCAGGTTTTCTATTGTTTTGCGAATGGCTTGGTTTCGAGATACAGACCCATCAATTGATTTGACGTCTGTATTTTGAGTAGCAGCTGCAGTCTCGACGAGGATACAGAGATTGAATGGATGAGTCCCCATTGGAGCCAGATGGATCTTCAGAAGTTGCTCCCACGAGATTTGTGCAGCATTTATCCCAGCATCCTTGGGATCAAGAGACAGAATTTGCAGATTGATTCCAAAATCGGAAATCATGAATTCTTGTCCTTCAAAGAGGATAAGACCATCAAGGTGCTCACGAAAATCATCTATTCTCTTAGACATAGCACGAGCTACTTTCTCGTTGTCCAAACCTCGGGTTGATACTACACCAAGATGGATCTCGTTACATGGAGGAAGGTTCTCTGAAACTGGATCAAATAAGACCTCACTCTCCTCTACGATTCCCAGATTGTCTGAGATACGCGAGTCGAGGATGACAATGCCAGAGGGGACCTTCTTCGATTTCCGCACATCCACATATGCGGTCATACCATTGAATCTCATTCTAAAGATACCTGAGGGGGTATCAGATGAAACAAAACATAGGCCCTGTTGATTACGTCCTTTTCTTACACGTAGCTTCAACAGGTTACCTCCATCAGTAAATCCGGGTGTTGTAGATCCTTGTCGCAACTGAACGAGAACCGTAGAAGACTTCGACCCGTAGACTTGCCTTCCCTGTCGTGTCAGTCATAGGTATCAGGTTCAACTCGAGTTTGCGGTCAGATTGTGCACTAATCTCGTGATGTTCGTTAGTGACCTCTGAAACCCCTTCCGATGTCACCAGAGAGGCAATCAGTCGGATTCCAACTACACTAGCACTTGGATTCTTCACTCGGATATGAAAGTTGAAAGCCTTGCCTGCTACTAAGTTGTTTGGAACCTCTCCAAGCTCTACAACTAAGTCTGTTGAAGTTGAGGAGAGGGGTCTCCCTTTTGGCCATCGAGCGATATGTCCAAGCTCGAGAAGTCGAGAAAGACAAGTCTTCAGTTCTCGGAGTTCCAGAGATAGATTGGATGCAGCTTCACCCATGTCAAAGATTCCATCATTCGCCTCATAGTATGCTAAGACTCTTCGGTCCGCTTCGATGAGATCACTTACTCCCTCGAGTATCCCTATAATGGCTTCTGGAAGCTCATGTGCCTCCAACAATGAGTAGTACTTGCCCTCATCCACCGAGGATGCAATCTTCCTGAATGAATCTTCTACCAAGGGATTGCAGCCGCATACAAAGATGAACATTGTACTTCCGAAATCCTTACGGAACTGCTGCACCTCCTCAATGGGGTCGTGACCACTGGGGCAGCCATCTGGGAAGTAATCATCTCCAATGCTGTTGTACTTCTTTCCATGGGGCGGTGCATCACCGACGAGTAACAGGACCTTGTAGGCATCACGCTCCCAAGACAGCTTCGTTCGTGCATCGAAGAGTCCATCAGCTACAGCCTCAGGAGTGTCACCACCTTCCGATGGTTTCAACGAGGAAATGAGCTTGTGGACTCTCTTTATCTTCTCTGAAAAGTCGAATACTTTAGTTACATAGGACCTGTCCTGTGGAGGATGGTCACGGTACGAAACCACTCCAAACCGAATCTCAAGACCCTCTGTCTTCTTAGTTATATGATCGACAATATCGAAGAGACTATTCCTGACTGCTTGAATGTCATCCTTCATTGAACCCGTGGTGTCTACTACAAATGCTACATCGAGTTTGGTGGAGGCCAGCCCAATCCTCTCCGAATCAAGCTGTGCTCATGACCAATTAAGCCTTTGCTGCAAAGCATAACGTAGGAGATTTTAGGGGCTGTTTGTGGTGAAAGTGTATGTTCGATCTGAGTGACACAGACCTCACACTGGATTTTGTCTTCGATGGAGGTCTCACTCTCAAAGGTGTAATCAATAGGATCCATGCGCCCCTAATTGTGGAGGAGATAAAGTATCGACTCCCATTCGAGGGTCGGGCTGCTATGATGCGTGGTGAGATGAAGATCACTCTGGGCATAACAAAGGGGAATTCAAAACCAACGAAAGAAGTCAAACGGGCAGATATTGCGTATCAACCCCTCGGAGACACTCTGGATATCTATCTCAACGATGGCAACACATACAGTCAGGTGAACATACTCGGAAGGATAACCTCAGATGAATCCGAACTGGAAAAATTGTCAGAGGTTCGAAGAGGAAGTCTTGTCTCCATCAAATTGGCTACAGATTCTTGATGATGGCTTCTTGCTCATCGACCTTTCTCTCTTCGGGGTCAACTACCATACCTGGTTCATGGGTTTCGATGAGGACCTCTATTCCGGAGTGCTCGACACGTTTCACACCGTTGCTTGAAAGAGCACGGACTCGAATCTGAGTTGTGTTGAACTCGGTCTTATCGGATGTCTCCACTGCCTGGGTTTCTCGTCGCAGCTTGGTCTTGGATATACGAACTTGTTCCTTCAGCTCAGCCACCTGAACCTGGAGATTCTTCCGATCTGTGCTCTCTATGTCCATCAAGACCTTCAATTCTTCATGGGTCTGACGCAGCACATAATCCTTTGTCCTGTCAACCCAGGTCACAATAGTGCCATCAAATTTTCTGGTTGTGGTGACTTGACCTAGTGCCTTCAAGACAGCTATCACGTCATAGACTCGTCGTTTTGGAGTATCCAGAGTGTCTGCAAGAATGTCACTTCTGATACCTTCCTCCCCTCTCTCCTTCAGTACCTTGACTGACTCCTCTGCCAAATCAACTAGCTTCACTAAACCTGCACCCCATGAAACCCGGCGGTTTCCATCATACGTGTCGCAGGCCGTATTTATGAGTTGGTATTTTCTCGATTATACGCCTGTTTGATAATGAAACGGATGTATTACTCACATACTACATTAAAGACATTCTAGTAATACCATTCGCGAATCCCCCGTTTTACCCTCGATAAATGAAAATACGCATTATTCGACCAATTACTCGATATATCGAAAGGAAACGATGATTTGACTAGACCAAAGATTTCTTAACTCGGGTTCAGGGTCCGAGGTTTGAATTCCGCCCTGTTTTTTGGAGTGGAGAAATCGATGAGTAAGAAGAAAGTAATAATCATGGGAGCAGCTGGTCGCGATTTCCATAACTTCAATGTCTATTTCCGAGAGAACCAAGACTATGAAGTTGTAGCATTCACTGCTGAGCAAATACCTGGAATTGGTGACCGAATGTACCCGCCCGAGCTCTCGGGGCCACTCTATCCAAAGGGGATTAAGATATACCCAGAGGAGAAATTGCCCGATCTCATCAAAGAATATGAAGTTGAACAATGCATTCTTGCATACTCAGACCTGCCTTACGAAGTTGTAGGAAATAAGATAGCATGGGTGAATAGTCTTGGTCCGGACATACGACTGATGGGTCCAGACACTACCATGATCAAGAGCAACAAGCCCGTGATTGCTGTCTGTGCAGTTCGAACCGGTTGTGGAAAGAGCCAGACATCTAGACGAGTGAATCAGATACTCATTGACATGGGCTTGAGACCTGTCAATATCAGACATCCAATGCCTTACGACCCAGACCTCACGACACAGATTGCTCAGAGATACGAGGTGCTTGAGGATTTGGACAAGTACCGCTGCACAATCGAGGAGAGAGAAGAATACGAGCCGATGATCAATATGGGAGTCATTCTCTATGCAGGAGTCGACTATGGCAAGATCCTTGAGCAGGCTGAGAAAGAGGCTGATGTAATTACGTGGGATGGCGGTAACAACGACTTTCCATTCTACACCCCCGACCTTCTGATAACCATTGTCGACCCGCACAGACCGGGTCATGAGATATCATATTATCCCGGTGAAACCAACCTCAGAATGGCAGATGTTGTGGTGATCAACAAGATCGACACAGCAGACTATGATGATGTTGAAGAGGTCAGAGACAATACCATGTTTGTCAATAGTAGTGCAATGATTGTTGACGCTGCTTCTCCACTCACAATTGAGGATATGGAGAGTATCCGTGGGAAGAGAGTCATTGTCGTTGAGGACGGTCCAACTGTAACACACGGTGACATGCCCTATGGGGCAGGTTACATAGCAGCCAGAAAAGCCGGAGCTGAGATAGTTGACCCACGACCCTTCGCTGTGGGAAGTATCAAGGAAACCTTTGAGAAGTACGGTCATTTGGAAGATGTCTTACCAGCTATGGGTTATGGTAAGAAGCAGATAGATGAGCTTCAACAGACCATCAACAAGGCTGATGTCGAAGCAGTCGTCATTGGGACTCCGATTGATCTAAATCGTATAGTGAAGATTAACAAACCAAACGTCAGAGTAAAGTATGACCTTCAAGAGATTGGTAGACCGAACCTTGAGGACGTACTGACAGAGTTCGTCAAGAAACACAAACTCAAGTAGAATAACTGGGGGATAGTTTTCCCCCAAGCTTCTTCTTTTCTACAATACATACTCTGGTAGGTCAGACTCTCCAGGACCAGATCGAGACATTAGGTCTCGATAGAGCGCCGCTATGAAAATCAGCGTTGGGGCACTGAATAGCAGTGAGGTCACAATGACTTCGAATACGATTGCGTAGGGACTGAGAAAGAGCACTGCTGCAACACCCAGACCGACAACCATGCCAATTAGACCTACTACAATACCCATGAGGATTACAGATCCTAGAACATGCAGCACATTTCCACTAGTTAATTCCCAAGATTTCCGTAGAGAATCAATCGCTGATAGTTCAGTGTCTACCACAATAGCTATGGCTGGGTAAAATCTGGTGGAGAGGTAGAGCACAAATATCCCACCTACTAAGAGGAGCACACTACCCATCATCATCAGCTGAATTGCTTCGGGGGTGATGATGGGGTTGAACGGGTCAGATATGTCAATCCCATCAAATGCCAAACCCATCATAGCAAGACTGGGAGCTGTTATAACCGAAACAATGAACGTCATCACCAATTGAACCGTTACTATTCTTGCTACTTTCCCGAATGCGTGTGAGAAACTCGCTCTAATATCAGCAATCTGCCCTCCATAGTCATCAAGAGCAAATTTGATTGTAGCTCCACTGAGGATGGCATTGATGACGAATGCAATGACAGCAAAAACTATTGAAACAGCGATCAAAGCCACATCTGGAAGTGATGTAATTGTGAATACACTGAAAATATAGCTGATAGGATCTGTTACCAAAATTCCAATCATCCCAAAGAATGTGAATAGCGCTACAAAGGAAATC
>DXJI01000043.1 GCA_019057595.1 Candidatus Thorarchaeota archaeon | reverse complement strand
CTCCTCTTGAACAAAGAGACAAGTTGCTCAATAGTGGTCCAGTCCTCCATGTATTTTCGAATCATACGACGTTCTCTCTTTAGATTCTTGATACCACTGAGCTCGAGCTCCTTCTCGATGAACCTGTAAATCTCCTTCCCCTTTTTATCAAAGTCAGTCAGAACGAGTACCTTTCCTTCTTTCCCAGATTCTGCTACGATCTTCTCCATCAGTTTGTACCGAGGCAATTGGGTCTGGGTTTTTATTATCGGGGCCTCAAGACCTAGATTCCTGAGGACTGTGACATCCCTTTTTCCTTCAACAACTACGAGTAGATTGTCGTACTTTTCATCGAGAGCCTGGATAAACTCAATGAGAGCTATCTCATTTTCATTCAGTCTTCTAATTCTTCGGTGTTCAATGGCCTTGGTTCTCCAGAGTTCACCTTTTCCCCGTAGTGAGTCTTCGTTCTTTTTAGTCAAGGGGCACACCGGAATTGGTTATGTAGTGATGGAGATCTTCATTGTCTTGCCTGCACCCATCAACTCCAGAGCTTCTCCAATTTTTTCCACAGGCATTTCGTGAGAGATCAAGAGGTCTGTATTTACATCACCCGCGATGATGAGTTGTAACGCTCTTTCTACATGTCTTGGTTTAAGGTGAAAAACACCCTTTATCGTCAGTTGACCATAATGGAATCTTCCTGTGTCCAACTCAAATTGAGTTCCTGAGGCCGCTCCTCCAAACAGAACGGTTGTACCAGCATCTCGAGTCATATCTACCGCCTGTTCCCAGGTCTGACGAATCCCTACTGCTTCAATCACAACATCAGCTCCCCTGCCTGAGGTCTCTTGTTTGACACGTTCAACAGGGTCTTCCTTTGAAGGGTCTATGACAATGTCTGCACCTGCTTTCAGTGCGATGTCCCTCCTGAGTTCTGCTAGATCAGAAGCAATTACTGTGGATGCTCCGTTTTTCTTTGCCAACATAATCAGCATCTGACCAATTGGTCCAGCTCCGATCACAACAACGGTGTCTCCAAGCTTGATGTTGGACTCTTCGATTCCATGGACGACACATGCAAGTGGTTCAGTTAGGGCTGCATCTCTGAAAGATAACGAGTCTGGTATTTGATGTGTGTTCCACCGAACGACCTCTTCTGGAACCCTGATATATTCAGCAAAAGCTCCGTTTACTAGATGGTCTTTCAACTCCGCACACAGGTTGGACATGTCCCTCTTGCAATAGAAGCAGTCTCCACACGGAGCAGAGTTGGTTGCAACCACCCTCATCCCCACTTTGAAATCTTCAACTCCTTCTCCCACTTCTTCTATTGTGCCAGCATACTCGTGACCGAAAAGAGATGGAATCTTTTTGATCAATAATGGGTGACCTCGTTTGTAGGTCTTGACATCGGTGCCGCAGGTAAGGGCTGTTCCAACTTTGATCAGCAGCTCACCGGGTCCGATTATTGGCACATCGGTTTCCTCGTAGCGGACATCACCGATACCATAATACATTGCAGCCTTCATCTTTCGAGACATGAGCATCCCAGAGCATGCTCTCATAGACCGTTTAAATGACTTCCTGACTGTCTTTGTTTCTACCACAAGGCTTAACCAATGCTCAACAGGAATTTCAAATGCTGATGACAATGCGTCTGAAGTCAAAATATCCAGAATATCTTGAGTATCATGCTCAGAGCAAATGGGATGGCAAAACTGGTGGTACGACTACCGTTACTGACGACCGTCAGATTGTCTATGACACTCCCAAGACTTATGGTGGCCAAGGAGAGGGTATCTGCCCAGATGAGATTTTTGCAGCTGCTGTACTTGGTTGTCTGAACAATACATTCCTTGATTTCCAACGACGCTTTGAGATGGAATTGATTTCCCTCAATCTCAAGGGAAAGATTTCAATCAAGTTTGATGGTGAAGGATACACGATAACCGGTGTTTCAGTTTCTGGTGAGGTAGTGGTTGGAGAAGATGAGTTGGAGACCGGTGAAAGGTGTGTCCAGCTCATGAAAGAATATTGTCATCTCACTCGTACTATAAAGACCTGTATCCCTATAGAATATGACATATCAGTCAGAGAAAACTAGGCTGGTTTTTCCATCAAATCTGAGATTCTCTTCATGTACAGCTCAATGTTCTTCCAGTGACCTCCCTGAAAGAAGACACTGTTACAATCCTCACACAGCCAGAACTCCTCGTAATAATCAAACGTCTGTTCAAAGACGAGTCCTCTCACTCGTTCCTTGTCAACATCCTTGAGTGTGACTAGATTGCCATTGCACTTGCTACACCGAGACTTCTCCGGAACTATTTCTGTAGGAATATTGTATTTTGCAAAGACAAGGGCCACTCCCTCATCGACAGGTCCTCTGAGGAGGAGGGATTCAATGTCTTGGTTCATTGCACGTTCATGGAGTTCAGCATCGGAGGTAATGAGGACCCTCCCTTCGTCTAAGGACACCCGGAGTAGTTCGTTATCATCCATATCTGTAGAATACCGTGCGTCGTGTCCAGTCAATCTAAGCCAGAGAACCAGTTTTCCAAGCATCGCATCAACAGTGAATTTCTTCATCAATTCTCACCGAAGACAATTCGTGCAGTATTCTTCCACATAACCTTCTCAATCTCATCCTCACTGATCTGGAGATATCCCTTGTCAGTCATCTCAGTTGGCATCTTGAAACCCTTACAGAACTCAACCCATGCTTTGAGGGGCATGACGTCTTCAAAGAATGGATAATCACTTCCGAACAGCATCCGATTTGGAAACACGCTCATGAATTTTGCATCACCCAGCATCTGATAGACCTTCAGAGGAACCGTTGCTGCATACACCTGCCACCCGGAGATATCAACGAAGACATTCGGGTTCTTGTAAGCAACTGTGAGTGTTTCATCTATCCATGGGAATCCAACATGTGCTAGGATAATCTTCAAATCTGGAAAGTCCACGGCGACTCTGTCAACAAAGACTGGTCTTCCATATTTCACATAATTGAACCTCGGAGTGATTCCCTGGTGAATCAATATGGGGATGTTCAAGTCCGTACAGAGTTCGTAGTAGGGGTCAAACTCCTTGTCATCTGGATAGAATCCGTGAGGCGGATAAACTTTCCAACCACGACAGCCTTTCTCTCTCACTGCACGTTCAAGCTCTCTCAGTCCTGTTTCTCCTCTTCTTGGATCTACACCAACAAATGTAGTGATATTAGGAATATTCTCAACTTCATCCACGTGGTGGTTGGTCTTCTCAGATAGGGAGAGTGGTACCTTCTTGCTCAGTCCACTATCGATTGGGAGAACAACTGCCCTGTCTACACCACTCGCCTTCATAGCTTCCTGAAGAGAATCAATCTTAGAATCTAACCGCGGATCTACTCCCATTTTCGCAGCTGCAATCTTCCGTGCCTCAAGATCCTTCTTGCTAATGATATCTTGTGTCCAGGTATGAGTATGTACATCAATTACTTTCAAGTCGTCACCCTCTTCTGCATCTCATCGATGACTTCTATTGGCACGGTAATACTTCCCAGTTCTGTGACATGGATAGTTCCGTGATAATCACTTCCACCGGTTTGAAACAAGTGCCAATCTTGGCTGATCTCTCTGACCTCTTCAGATGAACGGGTCATCCCCATAAAGCTGTAGTCATATTCTACTTCGACTCCCAAGAGGCCTTCCTTCACTAGTGTTTGAATCAGCGAATAGAGGTCTGGTATTTTGATTGTGAGTGGATGCGCCAACACAGGAACTGCTCCAACTGACCTGAGCAATCTCACCGCATCAAGAGCATTCATTCGTTCCTTTCTCACATAAGCTGGTCTATCAGCGGCCAGATATTTTTGAAACGCCTCTGATGTAGTCTGCACTATCCCCTTCTTTACTAACATTTGTGCCACATGAGGTCGACCTGGACTTGCCACTCCCTCAAGGTCCTCGTACAGTTCTTCTATTGTCACATCAAAACCCAAATCGACAAGTTTCTGTACCATCTTTGGTAATCTGTCATGTCGCGCCTTTCTAAGAATCTCCAGCTGGTCGTTGAGAGGTTTGGAATTTAGAGGGACAAAGTAACCGAGGATGTGCACTTCTCGGTCCTCATACTCTGTGCTTATCTCCAATCCTGGAACACGGATCAATTCGTTTGACACATCTGTTTCCATGAACTCCGTAATCCCATCAAGTGTGTCATGGTCTGTGAGTGCAATTCCTCCCAGTCTCATCTCGTCTGCCTTTCTAGCCAACTCTGATGGTGAATCACTCCCATCCGAGGCTGAGGAGTGAGTGTGTAGGTCAGCACGGGCTCTCACCATGAGCAGCCTCCTGTCGCAGGGTCTCTACGAGCTTTCTCACCTTGTGACACACTTTACGGACCTCCTCTCGAGTCATGGTCTCTCCAGAAGGACAGTCCCGATCAATGATACACTTTTTCCTTCTAGCATCATAGATGATAGGATAATACTTACACCCTTCAGGTCTGTGTTCGTAGATTCGACATTCCTTTGATTCTGGGTCATAGAAGTAGCAATTCCCATCTACATTCTTCAGTTCACAAAAACCCGCCATCACTCGCACGAGAAAATCAGTTCTGTCGTAGCCTAGAGCTTCAATTCGTTCTGTGTCCTCCCGTGTCAGAGTCATTTCAGTCTCAGTACAACACAGACGGATCTCTTCACATGAACCATTATGGTTGCACACAAAGGGGCTCACGGTATCAAATTCTCCTGCCAGATTGGCGCATCGGTCAGATTGCGGTTTAGAGGTTCATCGCGCTGATGAATTCGCTCGCCATCCATGCTTCTTCATCATCCCGACAAATGAAATGTAATTACTCAAGGCTAAATATGCTTTCCAATCATCACGCAGTTCGTGAGCGTCTGAACTCAATGATTATGATGAGAAATATCAATTATAGGTTTCTTCGAGCGAGGCGTCGTGAGGGAGAAAGGTCCTTTGTCATATCATCTATAGTACTACCTGAAGGTAATTCTTGAATTGGCAGTTTCTTTCCAGTGATCTTGAAGTACGCATTGGCACGGACTGCTCGGACCAACGCCATCAAGTCATCTGGTTGAGACTTGGCACCTATTAGCAACTGGCGGCGCCTTCCAAAAACATCGAGAAGTCTGTCTAGTACTTTCATAGGAAATTCAACTTCTGATTATCCCGAATCGTACAAAAGGATTTGCAATTGCACATTTCACTCAGCCAAAGCGCTAAATAGTCTCCACAAACATCCGCGTACAGTCCCTCTACAGGTGTTGAAACATTAGATGCGTATTGCCATTGTCGACAAGTATCGATGCAGACCAAAAGACTGCACTCATGAGTGTCAGAGGTTCTGCCCACGGGTCAGGACTGGGGATGAGACTGTGGTCTTTCCAGATGGTCCAGACAAACCCCCCGTCATAGTGGAGGCCCTGTGCTCCGGAGAGGCGATATGTGTCAAGAAGTGTCCCTACAATGTTATTCGAATTGTGAACCTGCCAGAGGAGCTGGAGTCCGATACCAGTCATCGTTACAGCATAAATGGATTCAAGCTGTTCAGACTACCCACTCCGAAGGAGGGGCAGGTGCTGGGTCTGATTGGGCCGAATGGTGTTGGAAAGACAACCGCTGTTCAAATACTCGCTGGTGAGATGCCTCCTAACCTTGGACGTGTCGAAGACCCTCCAGAATGGGATGAGATTATCAGAGCATATCGTGGTTCAGAACTACAACCCTTTTTCGAAAGGATTCAAGCAGGGTCACTGGTACCAATCCTCAAACCTCAGAATATCGCAGACCTTCCCAAAGTAAAGGATTTAGCAGACAAACCAATTAGTGACCTACTCGAAGCATCCGATTCATCTGGTCGGTTGAAGGAACTTAAGGAAGACATGAACCTCACTGAGATTTGGGATCGACAAATCAAGTTTCTGAGTGGTGGAGAACTTCAACGAGTTGCAGTCACAGCTGCAATCGTGAGAGAGGGGGACATCTACTTCTTTGATGAGCCATCAGCATACCTAGACGTCAGGGAACGCCTCCGAATGGCTCGTGCAATCCGAAACTTATCTGCACAAGGGAAAACGATTGTCGTAGTAGAACACGACCTCTCAATCCTCGATTACGTTTCAGATTTGGTCTGTGTGTTCTATGGAGACCCTGGAGTTTATGGTATTGTTTCACATCCGCACGGTACTCGAGTTGGTGTGAACATCTTCCTAGATGGGTTCATTCCAGATGAGAATATGCGGTTCCGTGACACATCAATCTCCTTCAAGGGAATGAGTGCTGATGATGAGGAGTACCTATCACGAGAAGCCATGGTCGAGTATGGGAACATGAAGAAAAGCTTCGAGGACTTCTCTCTCGAGATAAAGGGTGGTCGTGTTTCAAAAGGTCAGATTGTTGGAATCTTGGGAGCGAACGGAATTGGTAAGACCACATTCGTCAGGATGCTTGCAGGAGAATTAGAGCCTGATGAGGGCGAAGCTCCCACGAAGACAGTTACAGGTCTCGACCTGAAGATCAGTTACAAACCACAGTATATCCCGTCAGACTTCGATGGAAATCTGAGAATGTATTTACGAGAGGCGGGAGGTGGCAGCGTTGATACTGCTGACTTTAAGACCTCTGTAATTAAGAGACTTGAACTTGAACATTTACTGGAGCACAATGTTCCAGACCTCAGTGGTGGAGAGCTCCAAAGGGCTGCGATTGCTGCATGTCTTGCACGTGAAGCAGATATCTACCTCTTTGACGAGCCGTCCGCGTTCTTAGACATAGAACAGAGGTTGGCCACTTCACGTGCTATTCGTCGACTGGTCAGAAACAATATGAAGACCGCCTTCATTGTAGAACACTCGATTCTCATGGCAGACTATCTCAGCGATAGCCTAGTCGTGTTCGGAGGAGTTCCTGGGAAGTCTGGTATTGCATCATCAGTCCGAACACTTCGTAATGGAATGAATACATTCCTGAAGGTGATGGGTGTTACATTCAGAAGAGATCCCCAGACTGGTAGACCGAGGGTCAACAAAGAAGGGTCTCAGTTAGACTCACAGCAGAAAGCATCAGGCGAATACTACTACATTGGTAAGGGCAAGTAGTTCATGAGCTACTTGTCATAATAAGCAAAGATGAGTTTGCAAGTAACACACCTCTTTGCTGGAAGCTTCGCCCAACTAGTGTTGCTCTTATCGAGTTGTACGTTTCCGTCCTTTTCTCTCATCAAGAAACCAGGACTCTCGTTTGTCCACCAAACTACGGAACTCCCTGCGATAAAGCCATCTTTCAATGGAGTGTTGCAATTGGGGCAATTTTTAGATTCAACCACAGTCTAGGACTCCTGTAAGGTTTTCCTATTACTATACATGTTACTTAGTGGATTTAAATTCTGATTGTTCAGATTCTCAGTGTTTTCTACTCCAGTATTTCTTCCCGGATTTCTCTTTGTCCATTTCTGCCAATATCTTCACAGCTTCATTTCCACATCGGATGACATCCTTTTCACCCTTCACTGCAAACTCGTCACGGACTCTATTAGCGTAGACCGCACAGGCCGCACCAGTTCTGAAGCCAAAGATGTTTCCAAGAGTGAACAGAGTGGCAGCTTCCATCTCGAAGTTGGCTACGTTTGCCTTGGTCAGGTCGTTGATCAGGGTCTCACTCATACTTTGCGTGTATCCTCCGAATCCAGGTCGAGACTGGCCTAGATAGAATGAGTCGGTGGAAGCGGAAATTCCAAGATGGTAAGTCACGCCAAGGGTCTCTGCTGCTTCTACAAAAGCAAGTACCACCTCATACGAAGCAGAAGCCGGATACTCCGGCCGCACGTACTGCTTACTGGTCCCATCCAAACGAACTGCAGCTGTGGATATGATGATGTCCCCTATCTCAATCTCCTCTTTCAGTGTAGCACATGAACCAACACGGAGGAAGGTCTCTGCTCCAACATTAGCCAACTCCTCGATGACGATGGCAGTTCCAGGTCCTCCAATCCCTGTCGAACATGCTGAGATGTCTGCGCCTTTGTATTTCCCTGTGTGAGTGACGAACTGTCTGTGCTTCGCAACTTCTTTTGCTTCATCCCACATTGCACTGATCCTTTCTACTCGTTGAGGGTCTCCTGGTATCAATACAGAATTGGCCACATCGCCCCTCTTCACCTCAAGGTGATACTGTTCCCTGTCTTCGGTGACTGGTCGGGTTGCAGAAATCTTCTTGTCAGTCATTCTAACCACCTATGTTAGGGATGAACACACTGATTTGTTCCTTTCGTATCACTCGCTAAGCATATAGGGGAACACATCCTCTATGGAAAACCATCTGAGGTCATCTGCATGTCAAAGCTTGACAATTTACACCATCTGAACCTGGGAAAACGTACTCGACTCCATCGCCTGATGTACAAACATGGACCTGGAAACGGTACGATGATAATTCTCCCCATTGATCAGGGAATGGAACACGGTCCTGTCGACTTCTTCACCGACCATGACTGCTTGAACCCAGAGTATCAGTTCAAGCTTGCAGTGGAGGGAGGGTACTCAGGTATTGCACTTCACCTCGGACTTGCAGAGAAGTATGGTCCAAAGTTCGCTGGCAAGATTCCCATTGTCTTGAAGATCAATGGAAAGACTCGTATTCCTCCAGCAGATGAACCAGTTTCCCCGATGACCGGTTCAGTTGAGGATGCTGTTCGAATTGGTGCTGATGCTATCGGATACACACTCTATGTTGGGAGCCCCAACCAGCACACTGATTTCACCCAGTTCAGGAAGGTGAAGGAGGACGCTGAACGTTACGGAATTCCCATCATTGTCTGGGCGTATCCTAGAGGCAATGCAGTTGACAGTAAGGGCGGTCGCAACTCGCTGTTCGCAATAGACTATGCAGCGAGGGTTGCGGATGAAATCGGAGCTGATGTGGTCAAGCTGAATGTTCCAGTGACAAGTGCAAAGAGTAGAGCAATGCAGAGGCCACCGTACGACAAACTCAACCTATCCACTGAAGAGCTGGTTGCAAAAGTAGTAAAGTCCGCAGGAAAGACTCTCGTTCTCTTTTCAGGTGGAGGTATGGCAACTGATGAAGATGTCATTGAACGTGCTCGGATCTGTATGGAGCAGGGAGCAACCGGTCTAATTTTTGGCCGTAATCTTTGGCAAAGAGATTGGGACGATGCCCTGAAAATGACAAAGACCCTAAAGGACATCATGTTGAAGGTCTGAGAGTCGTATTTTCAACCCCTAGTGCCATTTTCACCAGATGAGAACTATTATATGGGTAAAGAATAGCACGAAATATCGAAAGGCTCTGATTTCTGGAGCATAATTAATCATCAAGTAATGGAGCACGATGCTTATGGTAGAAACCACTGTTAGCGTAATCAAAGCGGACATTGGCTCATTAGCTGGTCACGTTATTGTACCTGACTTCCTCTTCGAACTTGCAAGGAAGGAGATGAAAGAGGGTGTCAACAAGAAGATAATCAATGACTTTTACGTTGCCAATGCTGGCGACGACCTCGAGTTGATTATGACTCATAACAAGGGCGAGGGAGCCGAGGACGTTCACAAGCTTGCTTGGGACACTTTCATGAAGGGTACCAAACTTGCTCGTGAGAAGAAGATCTATGCAGCTGGACAGGACATGCTGGCTGACACATTCAGCGGCAACGTGAAGGGAATGGGTCCTGGTTCTGCTGAGATGGTGTTTGAGGAGCGCAAGTCTGAACCGATTGCAATCTTCATGGCTGACAAGACCGAACCGGGTGCATTCAATCTCCCAGTTTACAAAATCTATGCTGATCCCTTCAACACAGCAGGTCTAGTCATTGACCCAAATCTCCATGATGGTTTCAACTTCGTTATTCAAGACATTATGAAGGATGTTCCATGTTTCATCAACATGAAAACTCCTGAGGAATCATACGATGTTCTTGCTCTTCTCGGTAGCACTGGACGCTATACAATCAAGAAGGTCTACCGGCACGACGGAATGGTCACTGCCTCAGTGAGCACAGACAAACTCCACGCAGTTGCTGGAAAGTACGTTGGAAAGGACGACCCTGTAGCAATCATCAGAGCTCACTCTGGTCTTCCTGCAATGGGTGAAATTCTAGAAGCATTCACATTACCACACCTAGTTTCTGGTTGGATGCGTGGTTCGCATACCGGTCCACTTCTTCCAGTTGGTCTGAAGGACTCTAGATGCACACGATTTGATGGTCCTCCAAGAGTCGTTGGACTTGGTTTCCAGGTGTCCAATGGAATGCTCGTCGGTCCTGTCGACCTATTTGAAGACATTGCATTTGACATCACACGTCAGAGAGGCATGGAGATTGCTGACTATCTAAGACGTATTGGACCATTCCAGCCACACCGCCTTGGTGAGAGTGAGATGGAGTACACTACCTTGCCTAAGGTCCTAACTCGCTGTGAAACTCGATTCACAGAAGAAGAGATTGTGCCAAAGGGAAAGGTCAAGGATACCTCTGACTCTGCAGAATAATATGAGAGTGGGGCCCATGGGTCCCTCTCCTTCTCATTTTCAAAAACTAACCTGTACGCTTGATAATGTGATAACCAAACTTTGTTTTGACTGGATCAGTTGTCATTGCACCAACGTTCAGATTGAATGCCGCCTTTTCGAATTCGGGAACCATCTGACCCTTCATGAACCAACCTAGGTCTCCACCCTTTTTCTTTGACGGGCATGTACTGTGCTGTCGTGCGACATTCTTGAAATCCTCACCCTCTCTGATCTTGCTTATCAGAGCTAGTGCTTGACTGTGCTTATCAATTAAAATGTGGCTTGCGCGGACCTTACCGGCTTTTCCTTTTGCCATTGAAATCACCAAGATTTGATGGTGCTACTTGTGGTGTCGTCTTAAACTTGTTCCATACGTCATACATCCGAGGTTTTATGTCAGACAGTGCTGTCACTGCAGGATGATGTTCCATGAAAGCGGCAGTATTCCATGAACACGGTTCCACAGATGTGCTCAAGTATGAAGATTTCCCCGATCCTGAGATCAAAGAAAATCAGGTATTGATTGACGTGAAGGCTGTGGCTCTCAACCACCTCGACTTATTCGTTCGGAGCGGAATTCCAGGTCTCAAGCTAGAGATGCCTCATATCCTTGGAAGTGACATCTCGGGTGTAATCAAGGAATCCGGAAGCAAGGTCCTTGGAGACCCTCAACCTGGTCAGAGAGTCATCATTGACCCGGGAAAATCTTGTGGAGTGTGTGAATACTGTGTTCGTGGAGAGGAGTCCCTTTGTCCTCAGTATGGGATAATCGGGGAGCATTCTCGAGGAGGTTATGCAGACCTCTTTATTGTGGATGCTCAGAACGTAATTCCTGTTCCCGATCATGTTGAGTTGACTTTCGAACAACTGGCTGCAACTCCTCTCACTTTCATGACCGCTTGGCGGATGCTGCAACCCAAGGCAAGAATCAAGCCGGGAGATGATATATTGATCATCGGAATCGGAGGTGGAGTGGCCCTTGCAGCCCTTCAGATAGCTAAGGTTGCTGGAGCACGGGTGCTAGTGACAAGCTCCTCGGATGAGAAGCTGGAGAAAGCGATAGAACTTGGTGCACATGTTGGAATCAACCACAAGAAGAATCCGGACTATCACAAAGAGGTGTGGACTCATACAAACAAACGAGGAGTTGACATAGTTGTGGACTCAGTAGGAGAAGCTACTTGGGAGAAGAGTCTTCGAAGCCTCACAAAGGGAGGAAGGTTGGTCACCTGTGGAGCAACCTCTGGTCCAAAGGCAATGACCAATATCAGTCTGGTATTTTGGAAGCAGCTCGAGATTCTTGGTTCGACAATGGCAAGTCGATCTGAATTGCGTGATGTCCTCAAGCTAGTGTGGAATGGTAGACTCACTCCAATTGTGGACATAGTTCTGCCACTATCCAAGGCAAAAGAAGCCCATGAGCGACTCGAGAAAGGTGAACAGTTCGGGAAGATTCTTCTCGAGCCCTAAGACTTAGTAATACCCCGATACGCACCTGAATCAGACACCCTTTCATTATGTCGTTTGCAATGGAATACCTTGGTGTAGAATGAGAGTCGTCACTATTTGCCTACCAGAGACCTATGTTGAAGGTGTAGATGAACTGATTGGACAGAACAAGTATCCTAACCGATCAGAAGTAATCAGAATAGCCATTCGAGACCTACTTGTTGACGAGCTCTGGGGAGAACGCAAACCGACTAGCAATCTGCCTCTCATTGCGCAGATACAGAAACTAGCTATGCAAGACGTACCCCCCGAACCAACGAAGTAGATACAGCTGAACTACCTTTTTCTATAATTAATCACTCCAAAAACAGGAGCAAGACGGGGACAATTATTGCTCTCACTCTCGATTAGGAGCGAACTCGAACATGTCAAGATTCTTCCGACGAAAAAAGAAAGATGATGAAAAAGCTGAGGCCGAACCAGTTGAAGATGCCCCAGTTGTAGAAGAACAGGCTGCTGAAGCAGCTGAAGAAGAGCCCGCTGCTATTGAGGTCGAAGAACCAGTACCAGTTGGCAGAGGAGACACAATACCCTATCACGACTCCATTCAAGATCGTCTGGTGTACATGCTACACGATGAGAAGATGGCTGATGGTCTTGAGGGGACACATGAGTTCACTCTCGAGTTCATGGCTATGGGCGAGCGATTCTGGATTGGAAAACCGGCACTCGGTGACATCGAGACCAAGGTTGGCAAGGCAGCTGACGAAGATGCACACATCAGAATATCAAATGACACTGTGAGCGATCTCCTCACGGCAGCAACATTCTCGGAATTCTCAAAGATATATCTACGACATTACAAGACCTCTGAGGCTGGGAAGTTCGTAAAGATTGAAACCCGGAAGCCAATAACTGATCTCAACAGAATGGGATACGCAAGAGTTCCTATTCTGAAACTGCTCATTGGAGCCGCTAGGTAGGTCTTATCTCTAGCAATAGTTAAAACGGGCACAGCAACAAACAACCACAATTAGGTGGTATAAGTTTGCCCGAGATTAAGACTCCAGTAGTGATTATCAACTTCAAAACATATCCCCAAGCCACAGGTGAAGGTGCAGTTAAACTAGCCAAGACCTGTGAGTCAGTGTCAAAGGAATTCGATGTGCCAATCGTTGTTGCCCCTCAGATTCCTGATCTTTATCGAGTCGTGCAGTCTGTTGACATCCCCGTATTTTCACAGCACATGGATGCTGGAGACCCCGGTCGTTTCACGGGTCACACACTTGGTGAAACCCTTGTGGAGGCTGGATGCTCTGGGACACTTCTCAACCACTCTGAGAACAGAATGCAACTCGCTGACATCGAAGAGGCAATCACTAAGGCCAGGAAGCTGGGTCTCTACACGGTTGTGTGTACAAACAATCCCCCCGTGAGTGTAGCAGCATCCGCAATGAATCCGGATTCCGTAGCAGTTGAACCTCCTGAACTCATCGGTTCGGGAATCTCTGTGTCTCAAGCACAACCCGAAGTGATCTCCGGAACAGTTGATCTGATTCGCAAGGTCAATGATGATGTTGTGATTCTCTGTGGTGCGGGGATCAGTAATGGTGACGATGTCACCGCTGCAATGAAGCTTGGTTCACAGGGCGTGCTTCTGGCATCTGCTGTGGCAAAGTCCGACAAGCCTGCTGAAGTCCTCAAGAGCCTT
>DXJI01000042.1 GCA_019057595.1 Candidatus Thorarchaeota archaeon | reverse complement strand
CGCGAGGTTGCCAAAGAGGAAGCCAAGGCTGAGAAGAAGAAAAAGAAGAAGGAAAAAGAGCCTGAGCTTGAGGTAATCGAAGAAGAACCTAAGGCTGAGAAGAAGAAAAAGAAGAAGAAAGAGCCTGAGCTTGAGGTAATCAAAGAGGAACCTAAGGCTGAGAAGAAGAAAAAGAAGAAGAAAGAGCCTGAGCTTGAAGTCGTTGAGGAAGAGCCAAAGTCAGAAGAGATCAGTAAAGAACTCGAAGACCTATACTCCTATGACGAAGACATAGATGAAGAGGATGTCAAATAGCTCGTCTTTAGCTATGAAAAAGAATAAGACGGTCAGTAACCTCAGTCGTCATCAGGTAGAGTGATGTCATGACCAGTCTTCTAGATATTGTGAAGTGGCTCAACCAACTAGCTCCGAGGGAACTTACCGTCCGAGGACTCGAGAGCAGGGTCGAGATAGGTCCACAGACTCAAACTGAACAGGCCAATACGACTGTCAACAAACTGCTCATCGCTACATATCCTTCAGCCCGAGTAATCACGAAGGCCACCCAGGATAAGGCGAATCTTCTGGTCACATATCGACCACTGTTTCCATTTGCGATAGACCGTCTTTCTGGACTCGATCTCATTAGAGTGAGATTGCTTACCAAGAACTACATTTCATCCTATGTGATTGGAAGTGGCTGGCTATGTGCTAAGGATGGTCTTAATGATGCACTCATTCAGACTCTGGGGATGAAACGAACTGGCGATTTCTTGACGGAGGGCGACTTTGGGGAACTTGTGGCCATTGGAAGAGCATGCAAACCTCCAGGTGTCAAGAATCACTCAGGTTTTGTCAATTACATTGCTGGTAAGCTAAACTTGGATAATATTTTGTTCTCTGGAAACCTAGATGAGGAAGTGGGGGACGTTCTGGTCATCGCAGGTAACAATGTGGATATGCCTGAGCTAATCAATGCCAGGAATCAGAATCTCGAAACGTTGGTAACAGGTGAACTCTCTCCTGAAATAAGACTACTAGCAGCCGAGGAGGGCTTCAATCTCCTGGAGCTGGGTGCCTTTGCTACTGAAGAACCAGGTATGAAACGACTGAAAGATGTGATTAGTCTGGAACTTCCTGAGCTCAAAGTGGAATTTGCAGAATCAAGCAATCCAACTAAGGTTCTGAAATCATACAAAGATGATATGGCTTAGGTTCCTTCAGGAGGCATCCTGATCATCACGACGTTCTTGTTTCTCTGAACCCCTACATGCTCAGCCACCGGATTACACTTCGTTCGCATGATATGAACTGTTGGACAGGTTGGTTCGAACTCGGTCATCGACTCGAAGTTTCCCATGCCCTTTGCCACGATGAGTTCAGCAGAGTTGAACAGCTCAATGAACTCCTTAGAGTTTCTCTCAAGATTGACTCCAATAGCAGGGGCACCTGTGTCTCGAACCTCGTCCGCACATTCTCCAAGTGCCACCTCCTCTGCATCAATCAAGGTAGCATCATTCAGAATTGGACCGCCCTTAACAACGGCAATGACTTTGGGACCCATCTTCTTGATCTCTTTGATGAGAATCATATCAAGGACAATCTCTCCAGCATTGTCCATCAGGTAGAGGACTTCCTTTGATCCCTCACATAGTTCTCTGAAATGATCCACCTGGTCTACAACAAGGTCGGTTTCCACATTGTTGAGAATATCACGGAGTTCATCCAGACTGAACTCTCGTCCTGTAACATCGAACTCTATGGCATTCGCGGCTGCTGCGATGAGAGTCCCCATTCGAAATTGGGCGTGGGAGGATTCTTGCTCCTCGATAAGACCTTGGAGCTCGGGAAGAATACTGAGTGCCATCTCATTTGACATGCGTTTTAATGATTCATAAGGATCCTTTCCAGACATCTTCTGCACAAGAAGATCCCTGTCTGTCCCGATGTGACTAGGAACTGACTCACCGCTGAAGTTTTCACCAAGAAACTTCGTTATTTCCTCAACTATGCGCATCTGGAGGTCGTGATCATCAGTTGCGAGTTTTATCTGGTTGATTGCCCTTTCGAGCAAGCAATGGGCACATTCCATTGTCACTTTCATCTGGTTCGCCTACTCGGGCTCCGCTATTTCCTGTGAAAAACTAACCGGAATGTACTATTTTCTCAGAGGTCCAGCAAGGCTCTTGAGGACTTCAGCAGGCTTGTCGGACTTTGCCACAGCAGATGCCAGAAGCACGCCCTGTGAACCAAGCTTCATTGCAGCGGTGACATCATCACCATTACTGATTCCCGCACCACAGAGAATCACTACATCATCATTGACCTTACGAATCAGATCAACTGTTCCGGAGATCACTTCTGGTTGTGCTTGAGACACAGAGATTCCCGAACCGATGAGTTCAGGAGGTTCAACTGCTACCGAATCCGGGTTCATTGCGGATGCTGCTACACTCACGGGAGGATTGTTTGTACACACAACCGTGTAGAGACCCAGCTTCCTGGCTTTAGTGATTGCCTCTTCGATGTCAGCGAGTTGCATTCTGTTCTCAGAGTGGTTGAGAAGTGTCCCAGAGCATCCAGCCTCCACAAGGGTTTCACCAAGT
>DXJI01000005.1 GCA_019057595.1 Candidatus Thorarchaeota archaeon | reverse complement strand
GTTGGATGTCGCCCTCTCGTCCAGACTATATTACCATTGCCATGCATCATCCAGCAAAGGTTATTTACTGCGTGTCAGCCACATGACTTAGTTGGCACATGTTATGCTGTCTGCAATCAGTTTGAGCATCTATGAATACCGCAAGTATCTAGTGCTCACTCTGGCCATCTCACTGATTGCTATCCCAATTGCTGATATTCTAGTCATACAACGTGACCGAAACAGGAATGAGATGTACGGTGAAGCATTCTGGATCTATGGTTTTGAAATATACAATATGAATGACACAGTCCTCGTTGAAATGATTGATGAACTCCATCCAGAATGGAACTTTGATGATGGTGAGCATATCCTACCCAGCTATCTTGAGAATGTGAACTATGAGTATCCTGTATTTGGACTGTTCTTCTTTGCGATAGCCACGTGGCTATTCCCTGGGGCTGGTGGACTACAACAGCTCTGGCTGAACTTCCTACTGGTCTTGGTATTCAATCTGAACCTGGTCTTACTAGCCATTCTACTCCGTGACAAAATCAAGACTGAGTTCTGGGCGAGAATGTTCTTTGGAGGCTACTTCATCTATGGGATCGCCATGTCTGCGGGAGGTGGCAAACTCGAACCGATTGTGGACTGTCTGCTCTTGATGTCGATTGTCCTCTTGACTGAGAAGCAGCATGGAAAGGCCATGTTCACTCTGGGACTTGCAGTTCAGACGAAAATATACCCTGCAGTGGCGTTTCCGCTGTTCTTCCTTGTAAACCCTGTTTCTTCGGTCTGGTTCTTTCTGTCAATGATCATGTCTGTGATTCCAACATTGTTCGGAGCCAGTTTTGAATCACTTATATCGCATTTTCTCAATACATCAAGCTATAGTGCGTACATAGTCAACCCGCTGTATCCTGAATTGATATGGAGCACACCGGATTTTACAACCGAACCAACCACGTTCTATACTTGGTTCCCAGCAATGATTCCTCTGGTCATCTATGTTTTCTATGTCCTCCTTACTGTACGTCCTTACCTACCGTCAAGGAGTGATTTAGAGGGCAAGTCCCTCCGGTCAAAGTTGTGGGAGCTCAAACCATTCTACATCTACATGCTCCCTGGAATCCTCTTTGTGTTCCGCTGGGTCATGCCATGGTACTTGTACTGGCTAGGAATTGCAGTGGTATTGTTTGACAAGAATGAGCATGCAATCGGATACATGAAGATAATCACTGTAGTTGGCCTTCTCTACATATTTGGAATACTCTGTAGTTGGCCTTATTTCATCTCAGGTCCTCTGCCTGACTTCTTCGCACACTTTCCGCTGCAATGGTGGATGACACTTGCAGGTTTGATTGTTCTTGGGTTTACAAGTGCAATAGCATACAACGTTTGGAAGTGGGAGTTTGATCGCCGAGAGAGAAAGGCAGTCCTACAACGAGAAGCAGAAGCAAGGGGCGAATTGTTAATCTGAAGATCTACAGTGGTCTACCGTTTTCTCTGTAATGATTGATAATTCGCTTTCTGATTTCTGTCGAAGAACAGAGCCCATCAGCATCGCGCTTTTCCAGTCGAACTATCCTTGTACTCAGACCCTTTTCTTCGAAGTACTTCTCAAGAGCACTGACATCAGTATATTGGTCATATCCTAGGGCAATAATATCTGGCTTGATCTGTTCCACGATAAGCGTGTGGTCGTCAGTATCAAGTCCAATGAATACCCGGTCTACAAAAACCAATGACTCGATTATGACACGTCTCTGCTCTTGTGGAAATACTGGTGGCGCACCTCTTTCCTTCTCAATCGTCTTGTCAAGAGCCAAGACAACAACAAGTTCTCCATTCTCTCCAGCCAGCTCTTTTGCCTGTTGAAGATACGCTATATGACCAAGGTGAAGGATGTCAAACTTTCCCGCTGCTAAGATTCTCTTCCCGGTCATCGGGTTAACACCTTGGTGTTTTCAACTAGTCCTCATCTACGGCAAGGAATGTCTGATCACCAGTCAAGACCTCAATTCGACGTTTGGTCTTTGTAATCTGACTCACATGAACCAGTCCATTGATCTCGAGTTGCAGCAAGGCTTTGTTCAACTCTGCATCACTTGGTTCAGATCCAAGCTCTTTCTTCAGCGCTCTTATCAGTTCATCATCTAAGATGACGCCGCGTCGTTTCTTGACTATTGACACAACCAAGTTGGGCAACGGCATTGCGTTCCATGGTGCCATTATATTCACCTTTCTCTAACCATACATTGAATGGGCCGCTGTGTCCACTTCTGTGGCCCTTCGGAGGGTCTGGTCCATCTTTCTATATCGTTCCAGCATCTCTTTGGTCACAGATGAGTGTACTGACTCGATAGCATCCTCAAAATGCTTCCATGCGACCTTCTCGGTATCCATGTTCTCTCTCAGTGCTCTCATCCCAGCTTCTCTACAGATTGCCTCGATGTCTCCACCCACGTAGTCCTCAGTGAGTTCGACTAGTTTACCCATTTGCGTCATTACATCGTCATCTAATGGCATTCCTTCGGTGTAGATTTCGAAGATTGCCTGTCGACTGTGTGCGTCAGGAGCATCAACATAGACAAACCTATCGAATCTCCCAGTCCTCAGTAGTGCCTTGTCAATGAGGTCGGGTCTGTTTGTGGCTGCTATAACCACGATGTCTTTCATCGATTCCAAGCCGTCCATCTCAGTGAGAAGTTGACTAATCACCCTCTGGTTGTGAACAGCTCCGGGACCATCTCCACCAGATCCTCGTGTTGGAGCCAGTGCATCGATCTCGTCGAAGAATATTATTGCAGGAGCAGCAGTTCTTGCTTTTCTGAAGACCTCTCTTATGGCCTTCTCGCTTTCTCCTACCCATTTTGATATCAACTCGGGGCCCTTGACACTGATGAAGTTCGCCTCACTCTCTGTGGCGACTGCCCTTGCGAGAAGTGTCTTTCCACAACCTGGAGGACCAAATACGAGTACTCCTTTTGGTGGTGTGATCCCCAATCTGCGAAATGAGTCTGGTTTCTTGAGAGGCCATTCAACGACCTCTTTGAGCTCTTGTTTAGCATGATCCAATCCACCGATGTCTTCCCATTTCACATCTGGGACTTCAATAAAGACCTCTCTTACTGCAGAGGGCTGAATCTCCTTCAATGCCTCTAAGAAGTCACCATTGTGTACTTCTAGTTCATCAAGGACATCCTGTGGAATTTCTTCGTCTTCTAGATTGAATTTTGGTAGGTATCTCCTGAGCGCTTTCATAGCTGCCTCTCTACAGAGCGCATTAAGGTCTGCACCAACGAATCCATGTGTTATCTTCGCTAAGTGTTGGAGATCGACCTTTAGGTCACCCTCATCTGTCAATGGCATACCTCTTGAATGAATGTGGAGGACTTCCAGTCGTCCAGTTTCATCAGGTACACCGATTTCAAGTTCCCTGTCAAAACGACCTGGTCGTCTCAGTGCGGGATCCAGAGCATTAACCCTGTTCGTCGCACCAATCACGACAACTTGACCTCTGACCTTCAAACCATCCATGGTGGCTAGGAGTTGGGCAACGACTCGTCTCTCAACCTCTCCCTGTACATCCTCTCTCTTCGGAGCGATTGCGTCGAGCTCATCAATGAATATGATACTAGGAGCGTTTTCTTCAGCCTCTTCGAAAATCTTTCTGAGCTTCTGTTCAGACTCTCCATAAAACTTGGACATGATTTCTGGGCCATTGATGTGTACGAAGTTGGCCTCAGATTCTCCGGCAACAGCCTTTGCTATGAGCGTCTTACCAGTTCCAGGTGGTCCATGAAGAATGAGACCTCGAGGGGGATCGATACCCAGCCTCTTGAAAATCTCTGGATGCTTCATCGGTAGTTCAACCATCTCTCTGATTCGCTGGATTGCATCAGAACATCCTCCTATCTCCTCATAGGTCACCTGTGCTGCACCAACAATATCTCCGGTTGGTTTCTCTGCAATGGCGAGAATGGTTGAATGCTGAACCACTACAGTTCCAGCTGGTTTGATAGAAGTTACTTTGAATGGTATTGCTCTACCTAGAATCGGAATGAATACAGTATCTTGAGTAGTCACAGGACAGTTCAGGAGCTTTCTCTTCACAAACTCCTCGAATCTCGGTTCTGGACGGATTGGTACAGAAGTTGGGGCTAGAGTAACGTTCTTTGCAGGCTCTTCATTCGCCCTTGATACAGTCACTTTCTCACTGAGACTCACACCTGCGTTTCTTCGAATGCGTCCATCCATACGAATGATTTCTCTTCCTTTGTCTCCCTGGTAGGCTGGCCATGCAATTGCAGCAGTCACCCTCTTGCCTTTGATCTGTATGATGTCTCCAGTTCTGACACCTAGTTTCTCCATTGATACTGCGTCTATCCGGACTATGAACCTACCAATGTCTCTGTGCTCGGCCTCTGCGACCTTCAGAATAATCTCGACCATTGCTTGCTAGCATCCTCCTATACCGTTATTATAGTATGAGAAACCGGACGGGCTGCCTCAAATCAGTGAAATCTGTCCTTTTTCCGCTATTCAATGTTTCTTTGCCAAACCATATAATCCAATACAGAACTGGTTTACGGTCTTCTAATGACGTCTATGGCTGATCTGTTGCCTCTTTATTTCCCAGAATTTGTGATTTTGCGCGCGGACTACATTCTGGAAACTCTTTCAACTTCGACCTGGGAAACCCCTTCTACAGCACCGATGGCTGTTTCAATGTCGTCGGTACCACCCATCGACTCATCTCTTGAGAGATTCATTCGAAGGGCATTCAGTCCGAACGCTACTGGCTGTGTTTCAGTAGCTCCAAGATCTGTTCCCTCTGGAATCGCTGTCTTTATTCGTTCAAGTAGGTCGTCTAGATCAACTTCCACGTCATCGGGCATTATCCGTAGGGTCATAACTACTCTTGCCATTTATCTTACATCTCCAAAAATCGTCTATGGCCCTTCAAACCCACAATTGGGGCAAGTAAATCTGTTTGAGAAGCGTCTGCATGATTCACAACGCCAGATTGTAAACTCGCCACAAGATGGGCATTGAAACTTTACACCGTTCTCTTGTGGAGAAACTGAAGCGTGACATGAAGTACACCTGATAGCTCTCATAGTTGTCAAATTATCACCAGAAGGTTGCTGATACCAGAGGCACCAGTTTTGGGGGCGTTCTGTTTAGTTATTATAAATCTGTCGAAGTGGTGATTCAACAGAAGGATATATTCCCGGTTTTACTTCATTAGGAATCTGTTAATGGAGTCGATTTAATGGGCACAAAATTAGGCGACATTGTGATTGCAGAGAATATCACTCTAAGTGCTCTCTCAGACAGGAGAATAGCTGTTGATGCTTTCAACACAATCTACGCTTTTCTTGCCTCTATTAGACAACCTGATGGCACTCCGCTCACTGATAATCAGGGGAGAGTGACTAGTCATCTTAGTGGACTCTTCTATCGTAACTTGAACCTGCTTGAGAATGGAATCAAGCCAGTGTATGTCTTTGATGGTAAGGCGCCGAAGCTGAAAGCCAAAGAACAACAAAAGAGAAGAGATGTTCGCGATGCTGCATATGCTGAGTGGAAGACAGCAAAAGCAGAGGGTCGTATTGAGGATGCTCGAAAGGCTGGCCAGGCAAGCTCAAAATTGACTAGTTCATTGATTGATGAGAGTAAAGAACTGCTCACTGCCCTGGGGATTCCTGTTATTCAAGCGCCTTCTGAGGGAGAAGCTGTGGCTGCAAAGATGGCTCGTGAAGATTTAGTATGGGCAAGTGCTAGTCAGGATAATGATTCTCTACTTTACAACTGTCCAAGAATGATTAGAAATCTCTCTATATCAGGAAGACGAAGAATCGCGAGATCACAATCATCCAAGACTATCGAACCTCAACTAATCAATCTTGATGACAACCTTCGTGGACTCGGAATCACACGAGAACAGCTTATCGACATTGCAATTCTGATTGGAACTGATTACAATGACAAGGTGCCAGGAATTGGTCCCAAGACAGCATTGAAACTTGTCAAGAAGCATAGCAACGTGGAGGGAATTTTGTCTTCATTCAAAGTTTCAAAGAAACCCAAAGAACGTGAGAACCATGGCGTGATATCTGCGATTCCATACGAGGAGATTCGAGATATCTTCCTCAATCCTCCAAAGATAGAGCTGGAACATCCAAAATGGACTGAACCAGACACTGATGAAATAATCCGCATCCTTTGCACGGAACACGACTTCAGTGAGTCCAGACTACAGAGGTCTCTGGAGCGACTGGAAGAAACACTTGGATCGACTCGCCAGAGTGCACTATCAGACTTTTTTTGAGGAACAAACAGTTTAGAATATATAGCAAACCGCATCTAGACAGAATAGGTAAAGGTGAATCACACTTATGCAACGAGAGAGAATGACAGCAGTCCGAGCCTCCATTTCCGATATCATCGGTGGCAGTTTCAAGGAAGACACCGGACCTCATGTGGTATCACCTTTTGGTGTTGAGCTCAGACGGGTCGTAGTAGTCGGTTTTGTAGTGAATAAATTCTACAGAGATGGCGACGACTCAGGTAAGAAGCGTTTTGAGAGCATCACTTTGGATGATGGTACTGACACAATTCGTGTAAAGGTCTGGGGTGACGAAGACTCAGCTGTGCTCGAGGGAGTAAAAGAGAACATTCTTGCTTTGGTCATTGGCAAGGTCAGACATTATGATGAGGAAACTTACATAGTTCCGGAGATTGTCCGAGAGCTGACAGACCCGAATTACATGAGTCTGCATCTTATGGAACGTTACAAGACAATCCTGACACGAAGCGGTGTAAGTCTACCAAGTACTGTCGAAGAGGGTCAAGAACTGCTAACCTCTACACCCAGCGCACCTATAGCTCCGGTCACAGGCAAACTTGCCAAGGATATTGTGAGCTACATTCAACTCGAGGCCACTGATGAAGGGATGCCCCTGAAGGATATTGTTGTGTACTTTCAGGAGAAAGGAAAGGACCCTGACAAGGTCCAGACGAAAGTGTGGGAACTGGCTGCTGAAGGTCACATCATCGAGAGACCAATCGGCCACTTTCGAACTCCAGACTATTAGATGCAGGTCGGAGCCAATACCTTCAATAGCACTTGGGAGAGAGTCGATGTATGGACGACTATGACAGCCTTCTGGACAGGGCGAGATCTCAGGTTCCCGAGGACGCCTTTAAGAAATCAGGAGAGAGATTCAAAGTTCCTGAAGTTCAGATAATAATCCAAGGCAACAGGAGCATCTGGCAGAATTTCCAGGACATCATCAACGTTCTCAACAGACCTGGAAAAGAGGTATTGAAGTTTGTATCAGGCCAGTTGGGTACTGCAGGTAGTATGGAAGGCAGTAATGCACTGTTCAATGGTAAATTCAATGCTGAACAGGTAACTGATGTTTTGAATCGTTACATAGACTCCTATGTCATATGTCCAGTCTGTACACGCCCTGATACTGAGATTGCGAAAGAGAAAAACGCATACTACCTTTCCTGCAGTGCATGTGGAGCACGCACATCCATCAGACCCGTATAAAGAGATGTCCTTTTGGTTCGTTCATTTTCGATACAAATCAATGGTTAGAGTATGTCTACAGTATTGACATGATGTCGGAGTGTTCTTCTTGATTAAATTCACACCTTCCACATCTATTGCGCCACCGCAGTTCATACAGATCCATGATCCAATCCCAATTGATATCTCTTCAATAGTGGTAGGAAGCATAGCTTTGTCCTCGCCCATTCCCTCAATCACAACTGTTGCCCGATTGTCCTCAGCTGGTCCAGATATGAGTGCTTGAACAGCGACTTTCTTCCCTGTGTATTTGCCCTCAGCAAAGCCTCTGATCGTTCCTGTGAATTGTCCACCAATTGTCTTCCCTTCTGAATCAATGACGTGGAAGTTCTTGGATGGAAGCAGCTTCTGAGCTTTCGAGAAAAGGACTTGTGAGTTCCAATCCAGCGTTTGCTCTTCACTCGTATGTTCCATATCGACGATTAGCTTCTCAAAGGCTTCAGTGGAGCTCTCAAGTGGAGTCAAGAGGTCACAAACAGAGCGAATGGTGTAGGGTTCAACCGACATCACATGCAATTTGTTTTCATAATCCACATACGAAACTGTTGCTAGCAGTTGACCCTCTACGCAGTCCTTTGTGGGAGTAAATGTGAATTGAGGGGACCTAAAGCCCGTGGGCTCTATTCTCGAAATAGTCTTTGTATTGCCACCTGAAATTTCCATGCAGTCAGCGGGATAGGTCACAATGGTCACGGTGACATTGGTCACCACAAAATTAGTGCTGTTACTAACCTTGACTTTATACTCAAATTTACCTCCTACTATCTCTCCACCTCTGAGAATATTTACACTATCCTCTGTTTCCTTTACGAGTTGTGTTTCAGGATCTAGTCTTGCCACCAAGTCTGGAGCTAGGATGTTATCTACCCATTGTATCGGGATTCCATTAATTTTATCAAATCTCAAAAATGATGGACGACTAAGCTTTGGATATGACTGCAGTCTGGAATCTGCGAATAGAACGATGTTACTCTTGTCAAATTTCATGTTAAATGGCTTGTCAAATGTTGCCTCGCAGAAAAATAGCGGAGAGAGATCAAGGCGCTGCAACTTATTTCTGGATAGATTGAGATTTCTGAGGTTGTAACAAGAGGCTAATGGCGTGAGGTCAATCTCCTGAATGACGTTTGATGATAGATTGATCTTCTCAAGGTTTGGACAACGAGTAAGTGGTGATAGATCAATTGAAGTCACCCCCTTTTTCCACATGTAAAGTTGGGTAGCATCTGTTTGCAATTCATGCGTCAGTGTACTTCCTTCTCTGCCAGTATAATTGATTACAACTTTAGACATGTCGTCCCACTCCATTTCACTTGCCTGAATGATAGTATAGGTTCTAAAAGAATCTAACGACATTAATTTATCTCAAGAGAATCCCTATCAACAAGAGGAAGTAACGATGACAGCACTACCCCCCAACCCAATCATATCTTGGACTGGGACTCCGACTTCAGATTCGATTCATTGGGCCAACAGAATAGAAGAGGCGGAACAGGTGAGTTCATCACAGTGAGTGAGTTCAAGCAGCGGTTTCTAGTTCTTAGTGAGATAGATGACTCTGATGCGTACATCCAGATCCAATTAGAATAGTATTCCATCAATTTGAGAGGGCATTCGTGTCAGTGAATCCGTAATTATATTCATTACTTCTTAGTTAGTTAGAGAACTTCTTAAAGGATGATAATCAGAATATATTACGACTGGTCCACAAACGTGTGGAGCACGTACATCGATACGACCAGTCTAAAGAGGAGTGGATTATGGTTCAAGTCTACATTCGCGTGAACGAAACCCACGAGCACTATGTAGTTGCGATGTGTGACAAACCACTCTTGGGCAAGACCCTGAAACATGGCCGCATTCAATTCAAGGTCAGTAAGGAGTTCTATGGGGGCGACCTCATGGATCTAAAGACCTGTATGAAACATCTCAAGAAGGCAACCATTGCCAACATGGTTGGAGAAAAGACAGTGAATGCTGCTATGAAGGCTGGTCTGGTTAACGAACAGGCAGTCCTATACATTGAGGGGCATCCACACGCACAATGGGTCAAACTCTGACTATGATTGATTTTGATATTAGTGGTGACCCCCGCCACCACAAAGACCGTCGCCGTCCATGAGTTTGCCAAGGCCTTTCAGATAAGTATGAACAGCATCACCTACAGTGGATTCACCACTCTTGACTACAGTAAGCCCTACTTGTTGCGCAACCATGAAGGGTCGCCTACCCATTCCCATGGTAATGAGAACGTTAACACCGATATTAGCAAGTCGCATGACAGGTTCTGAGCAGCTCGTATGACTTGGGTTAGGAACAGTTTCTACATTGACAATCTCGCCGTTCTCAACAGTGGAAACAATGAAAGTCTTACAATGACCAAAATGACCACTTACGGGACTATCAAGTCCGTTATCCATTTCTGCAGTTACTGCAATTTTTTGTGCACTCATCTATGTATCACATTCTATACGACTCGTCAGAAAGTCATGACGAGCTCTAATCTGTGCCATCAATGAGATGACAAAAGAGTTGCGGAACTGGCATGTGGTCATAATAGTCCAGATTTTAAGGAAAAAAATACGACAATCTCAGGTTGGTTGAGTTGAAAGCGCCCTGTTATCTATGTGGAGAACCTGCACTCTTGGATGGTCTTTGTGCCGAATGCTATGACAAAGAACATCCACTGATTGAGGTCAAAACACCACTCACACTGCATGCCTGTAAAAAGTGCGGTTCAGTGAAGATACCAGGTGGTTGGAAAAAACTATCATTTGAAGCCGCTGACTCTGAGGATCTCTGGCCTCACCAACTAGACATACTCCTCGATATAGAAGTGAAACCATTGGTTCATGGAATCGAGCTCATAATCGAGGAGGAGAAACGATTAGACCGAGTTCTTCACATCATTCTGAAAGCTCTCGGTCAATCTCATGAAGATCTCCCTCCACATGAGGAGCAGTACAGTGTCGAAGTTCGGTTTTCATATGGAACATGTGATACCTGTGGTATGAAGAGTGGGGGATACTACGAAGCAACACTTCAGATACGTGCGGATAACCGACAGTTGACAGATGCAGAGGAAGACGATATAGTTCGTATTGTGACAGAAATGACTATTGCACAATATGGAACTAACGAAAAAGCATTCGTGACCAAAATTAGTAGTGACAAGTATGGCATGAATTTCCAAATGGGTTCTGATCATCTCTGTCGTTCTATTGCTGATGTACTCCAATCCCGATATCTTGCCGAACGAAAACAAAACTACACACTAGTTGGTCAAGATAAGGGGGGTAAAGAAAAGTATCGTACAACTATCCTAATCCGTCTTCATAGATTTGGGATAGGTGACTTCGTTAGAATCCTTGACAAACCCTGCCAAGTTATGGAGATGAGTAAGGGTAATCTCACCTATTTTGATTTAATTAGGAGACAGCGATTCACTATGAATCCAAAGAGTTCCAAGTGGCGTACACTTGAATATCTGACTTCTAAAGATGACAAGCGTGAGTATATGATTACAACACGGGTCTATGGTCAACCTGTTCAACTTATGGATTCAGAAACCTTTGAAATTAGAGAGATCGACGAATCTCTTCTTGATGATGACATTGAAGCAGGAACCACAGTATCTGGTCTGATAATTGATGAAGAGTTCTATCTGCTCCCCCAGGATTAGAACGATGTTTCGGTACGCTTAAATGCGCTCTGCTGGAACCCATCTTTAATCGCTATAGGACGTCACAGTCCAGCGCTTAACCGGAGGAATATTTTGTCTAGAAGAAGACGTGGCGGCGGTAGAAGACCAAGGCACGGGGTTAACCCTGATGAACCAATGAGGGTTAGGACTCCACGACGTGATGATGGAGAGATGTTTGGAATCATCATCCAGATGTTAGGTTTTGATAGAGTCCGAGTAAGATGCGAAGATCAAAACATCAGAATAGGTCGAATCCCCGGTAGGATGAAGAAGCGAGTCTGGATGCGAGTTGGAGACACAGTCCTGGTCACTCCTTGGGACTTTCAGACCGACGAGAAGTGCGATGTTGTCTATAGATATAGAGGCAATGAGATAGACTGGTTGGAGAAAAGAGGCATACTAAAGGTATTTTGAACCAAGTCAAGGCTTTTCTGAGTACGATGTCTATTTTCAGATGATTATTCACTAGAAGAATCTAGGATGGAATTCACCCTTGAAACGAGCTGACAAAGAACACGAACAGATCATTTCTGAGCTTGATCGCCGTAAGATGAAGCGACGAAAGGATGTCGACGAGTTCAAAGTCGTTGAGGGTGTCATCGACCCGCCCACGATGAAGACTCTCTACAAGCTACTCAACCGTGGAACAATAAACGTGCTTCATGGCGCAATAAGCACTGGCAAGGAGGCCAATGTCTATCGTGGAGAAGACGCTGAAGGGAACTCCTTGGCTGTCAAGATCTACCGGATGTCCACTGCCGAGACTGATTTCATGCTTGAGTACATCATGGGAGACCCCCGATTTAAGCGGGTACGACGTCGTAGCAGGTCATTGATTCCTCAATGGGCTTCAAAAGAGTACAAGAACCTACACCGCTATCATAATGCAGGTATCCCTGTCCCCAAGCCCTTAGACATTGAACGAAATGTTCTCGTTATGGAATTTATTGGGGACGCCGAGAGCAATCTCCCAGCACCACTCATCAAAAATGTTGAGATTCCATCTCCAGTGAAAGTCTTCAATGAGATTATTGGCATGATTGAAACTGGCTACACGGAAGCTGGGCTTGTTCATGCCGACCTAAGCGAATACAACATCTTATGGTTAGGTAAGCCGATTATCATTGATGTATCGCAAGCTGTTCTTATTGGTCATGACTACGCGAAAAAGTACCTGCTCCGTGACATTCAAAACGTGATCAATTATTTCAGAAAACTAGGTGTTAATACCGAAGAACCAGAAGTCATAGCCAGACACATAATCTCAGTGGGTGAAAAGTAATGCAATACCATGAAACAATCAAAGTACCGGTCGATCGAGTCGGTGTGATTGTAGGCCGAAATGGTAAGGTCAGAAGACGAGTTGAGAAGCTAGCAAACGTCAAACTTGATGTTAACCCTGAAGGTGTCGTAACAATAACTGCTGCCGAAAATACCGAAGACCCCGTTCTAGCATGGAAGGCTCGTGATATCATTCGTGCGATGGCGCGAGGTTTTAGCCCCAAGAATGCACTCTCTTTGATTGCTGATGACATGCAACTTGTTGTGGTATCCCTGCGTGAAATTGTAGGGAGCTCACCAAATCAAATGAAGCGAGTTGCTGGTCGTATCATTGGCGAGAACGGTCGAACGAGAAGAGTCATTGAACAGACTACTGAGACCAAGATCTCTGTCTATGGCAAAACAGTTTCCATCATCGGAATGAGTCCTGGATTGGACTATGCACGAAGGGCTCTGGACATGCTCATTTCAGGTGCTCCCCACAGTGCAGTGTATTCACGCTTGGAAAAGATGAGACGAGCCATGAATCGTCAGAGGTCTGAACTGTGGGAAGACACCGATCTGTAGAAACGTAATACCTCACCTAATATGACTTGACCGTCAACTGAATCACGAGTCACATGAGTCATCAGAAGGCACCGGTAACTAGCTTTGAAAGCATCTCGCCAGCAGAATTTTTCTACAGAAACAGACAGATGGCTGGTTTCGGCAATCCAACACAGGCGGTCTATTCCACAGTCAGAGAGCTAGTTGAGAATAGCCTTGACTCATGTGAAGATGCACAGACACAACCGCGTGTGGAAATCGAGATTCAGAGTGACATATCGGAAACAATCACGATAACTGTTTCAGACAATGGCATGGGGGTTCCACCTGAGCAGATACCTGATGCCTTTGGTCGGGTCCTCTACGGAAGTAAGTACGCTCAACGACAGAAACGAGGAACCTTTGGCCTTGGAGTGACAATGGCTGTTCTCTATGGTCAGATCACTACTGACAACCCGATTGTTGTTCATTCAAAGAATTCAGAGTCCCATGGAGTAGAGTATAGGCTTCTCGTTGATGTGGAAAACAATCAACCCATCGTAGAGGAACGAAGAGAACTTCCTCGTTCTCATGAGGGTACGACCGTATCTGTCACACTAAAGGGTGATCTGAAGAGATCCAGGGAGCGCATCATCGACTATCTTCGGCTCTCTACAATTTCAACTCCCTATGCGACGTTAAGTCTCAACATTGATGGTGAAGTCGTCAGCAGCCTTGGAGGATTCTCAGATTTATTGCCAAGTCCCGTCAGAGCTTCACAACCACACCCTAGAGCGGCAGACCTCGAGTTGCTTCGTAGACTGGTCCAACGAAATAGAACGAAGACCCTCCACGACTTTCTCTGTGACTCATTCCAAAAGATTGGCCCTCGAACAGCATCCACGTTTCTCAGCTTCATGAATCTGAATCCTACACAGATTATTGGTGAAATCGAGCGTGAAGGCCTCGCCCGGTTGGCAACTGCCCTCCGTATCTATGAGGGATTTGGAAAACCCGACAGTAGATGCCTTAGCCCAATTGGGGAACACGAATTTGTACACTCTGTTTCATCTGTCTATAACACCTCATCGACAAACTTTGCAATGAAGGGTCCAGGAGAGTGGCAAGGAAATCCGTTCATTATTGAAGCAGTTTTAGCAACGGGAGATGACTTTCCTCGATCAGACACTCCAACTCTCTATCGATTCGCGAACCGAGTCCCGCTCCTGTATGACTCGAGTGATGATACTCTGATGAGGGTGATGAAGAGAACAAGATGGGCGCGGTACAACATGCATACTGCAGCTCCAGTTGCCCTGTTCGTCCACATCTGTTCCACTCGGATTCCATTCAAGGCCGCAGGAAAGCAGTCTATTGCTTCAATTCCTGAAATCGAAAAAGATGTTAATCTTCTGTTCAAAGAGCTAGGGAGAAAGCTCAACAAGATGACAACCAAGGTCCAGCACTCAGCCCGAGAAGCCAAGAAAATGCGCGAATTCACAAAATCATTCAGACAGATTGTTCGGTTCAGTTCCACATTAGCTGAATACGACGACGTGCCCTCCACTGAAACACTTGTACAGAAGCTCTTTGAGGTGGATTCTGATGCATGATTCCGACAAAGCTCTGAAAACCCTGAAGGAGCTTGGACAACGAATCCTCCAACCAATTATCGATGAGAATTTTCCCAAGATTGAGATTCCTGATAGAAAGACAGACAACATAGTCTTTGACGACACGGCAAATCAATATGTACTGGGACCGTCTTCGAACATCCGTGACTCTAGCAATGTAAAACATGTTAGAAGCTTTGCCCAGTTGACCTGGGTAGCAGCCTTTGCCAAAGAACTGCTTCAAGCTTCACGGACAAGCTCGCTCAGAGACCTTTACTATTCATCTGAAGCCTTTGGGGTCAAGTTCAGCCGGCAATCTGAATCCGATAGGATTGTCACCGATCTAGAGTGCATCACAGGTCTGCCTCGTGAGAGCTTTGGTATCTATCCTGAAGAGCACTCGTCAATCTATGGACAGGTTCGGATGCAGTATACAGTTCCTGGGTACGAAGGAAAAAAAATTGACCTCACAGTGAGTCCTGATGGCCTACCGATTGGACCTGCCCTGATGACAGCTGAACCTATGGAATCTGATGCAAAGATAGTCTTGGCAGTAGAATCAGGGGGTATGTTCTCGCGATTGATTGAAACAAAAGCATGGGACAGATTCAGTGCTGTTCTGGTGCAGCTTGGAGGACAACCCCCAAGAGCAACTCGACGACTGATGAGGAACCTCCATACCTCTCTGAATCTGCCTGTTTACATCTTTACAGATGGTGATCCATGGGGGATGCATATTGCGAGAGTCATCACAAGTGGGAGTGCGAACGCTGCACACATCAAAGAGATTACTATCCCCTCTGCAAAGTGGATTGGTGTTACTCCAGCAGACATCACAGAGTATGCACTTCCGACAGAATCAATGAACAATCAAGACCTGAAGAGGTTAGACGAACTCTCTCGGGATGTACGATATAGTGCTCAGGTCTGGCAGGACTATATCCAGGAATTCCGACGGATCCGGGTTAAGGCTGAACAACAGGCTTTCAGTCGATATGGCATGGATTATGTTGTCGACACCTACCTCTCTGACAAACTGCTTTAGTTCATGTCATACTGAACGGTAGGCCAACAAGAAGAATAATCACCGCTCCAAATGCAATCACAGCCTGTAACAACATTAGCAGGTTCACATTCCTCTTCTCAGTCATCTTTGTCGACAGGTGAGGTAGTAACCAGTACATGGTGAATGGCCCCACCACTTCTAAGGTCCCATCCTCCCGTGGTGATGCAAATTTCGCATACTCTACTTTTTTACGCTTGACCCAGACACGATACACCAGATATAGAAGGAAGTTGACAAGGAATGGTGCATACATGATGATTGCCAACCGGTCCATATTTCCCAGAATCAATGCCGAAGCCATCGCGGCTCCAAGTGGAAGTCTTCCAACATCACCTGGTAAGATTTTTGCGGGATATCGGTTGAAGTAGAAGAACGCGATTGATGCTCCAAGAAGTGAAGCAGCAACAGTTCCTGAATCAGTCAATGCAGTGGTTATTTCCTGTCCACTGATGAAGGGATAAGCACCGACATACAGAACTATTGCGGATGCATTGATCATGCTTAGCCCCGCTTCGAGACCATTCATTCCTCCATACATGTTTGTTGAGTCCACAATGAAGGTCATCATGAGGGGGACAATCAAGAGAGCATAGAACACGCCGAAATTGATGGTCCCAATAAAGGGTATCGTCATTGTTGGTGTTCCGACGCTGACAACAACCATCGGGATCGACGCAATTAGGGGAAGAGCCACCTTTGTTCTGTTGTTGAAGTCAAATGTGTCGTCGAGTAGTCCAATTGTACCAGCCATGAGGATGGACACTAAGGCTGCTAACAGCCCCTCACGAATATCTGCTTGAACTTGAAAGGTTGTTATTCCCATGACAACGAGCAGCCCAGACACCATTGCAAACAAGACTATGAAACCACCGCCCTTAGGAACATCCGGTCTATCAGGCTTGTGGACATCAATTCCCGTCATCCCCTTTTCTCGTAGCATCCTGATTACACTAGGCATGAACAGGACTACAATGAGGAATGAAATCACTACTGCAATGAATATTGTAATCAAGATTGGGTCACTTTCCGAGGTTTCTGCGGTTCATTTTAGTTTTGACCTTTTCGGGCGGTGTCAGAGTTGTGCATGCTTTCAACATCCGAAATCTATAATAACAAACCAGAAGCTCGACCGGACAATTCACAGTCTAGTGGAATCTGAATCCGCTGGACACAACCCCATTGAAACTACGGTGATTCGTATTGAGCCTGTTGAAACGACAGATAGGAACCATGTTACTACTCGCTTTGTTTGTGACTAGTAGCTTTATGGCACTCAGTCCTATCTCAGAAACTTTGGAACCAGAACTTGTGGCTCAGAGTAAGGACTTTGGGTCTACTTTAGCCGAGTCAGAGATGAATCTTTCAATACCCTATGTTGATAATCACTACGGCTCTGCCGATGGGATAATTGATCCTTGGGAATATGCATACAGCTTTGCGGATCCTGTGACTGGGGTTACTGCATACGTTGAACACAATGGCACTGTGATGTACATCGGACTAGAAGCCATGACATCTGGATGGATTGGTTTCGCATGGCAGAATTATACTGATGACTTCTCCCAAGCTGGTCTGAACAACAGTGATGTGATTGTAGGTTATGCTCCTGGTGAAACCCATCCTTCGGACTACTGGAGAGTACTGCCAACTGATGCAGTCACTGTCCACTATATCCTGACCCAGAGAGACGGTACTTTTCTACAGGAGGCTGACTTTCCAGATATTGCGTCAACCGACTCAGTAGAGGACTTGCCAGCTCTTCAAGGATACAAGGATGCCATCATTGGTATGCGACTTGGAGAGGTTCGTCATTTTGTCGTTCCTGCTGAAGAGGCCTACACGACACCAGGCCATGAACTCTACGGTCAGGATCTTGTCTATGAGATTGAACTCACAAGGATTTCAAGAGAGAGTATTGTTCGGACTGCTAATCCTGTAGACCAGAGTGACATCACATACAGCGACGAGTACGGAACTAGCACTTTTCAGCACCTACCTGATATGAACCAGTCAAGAATCATTCAGGCTGATGGATTTGACAATGGTACTTACACGCAACTAGAGTATGCAATCTTACTGAATAGTACCGATGTCAATGACATTCAACTCTTCAACAGCACCGACATCCAATTTCCATTCGTCTTTATGTTTGGAACCAGTGAGGAACTGAATGGGCTACCAGTCCAACACACATACTGGACTGAACCAGCACTAGTAGACATCGTACCGAACAAACCACCCACAATGGTCATAGAAAGTCCTGAGCCTGATGAGGCTGTAGAGTGGGTTGCTGCCTTGAAGCTCAATGCCACAGACGACTATGTTCAGACTGCGGTATACAAGGTAGATACTGAGGACAGCTGGACTAATCTGACTTACAATTTTGAGTCAAAGTTCTGGGAAGCGAATGCTGACATGTCCTCCTTTGCTGATGGTATCCATACAATTACGTTCAATGCATCTGATCCTTCAGGTGTTTTTGGAATAGCCATGGTTGACATAGTTGTGAACATTCCATATGTCCCATATCTTGGAATGAAAGTGGATGTATCAAGAACCATCATCACAACTGAGCACTATGGTAACAGAGTCACTGACGCCTACACCATACTGAATAATGGAACCGCGCCAATAAACTCTCTGGACATCTACTTACCCGAGAGATACTTGGGTAATTTCCTTACAATGGTTGCTGGTGATCCAGATGGAAATGAAGTTCAAGTCATTAGAATGGAAGACTCCAATGGGATGCTACACTGGAGGGTGTATTTCCAAGACCCAATTGGATTCCAAGAATCATACTCGTTCGGAACAACGATGTACATGACATCACTCTTTTGGCTGACAATACCACTAGAATGGGAGTATCGCTTGGAGTTCTTGAAATATCCACTTCTCTCGTATATCATCAGCGATGGACAATTCGCACTCAGTTTCGAACAGGGTGGTTCTCTGATTCCAAACGAAGAAATTCCAGACTCGGTTGAGAGTAATATTGTACCCTTCACAGAGACCGAGTTCAGTGTGCTCTTGCGACTCTTCAGCAAAAACATTGTGGGAGATCGTGAAACATCTGTCATCATTGATGCATGGGGTTGGCTGAGTTATAGAGAGACGGTCACTCTGGTGAATTCAGGCGCACAACCGATAGAAAATCTTGCTTTCACACTTCCCGCCTACTCCACTGCTATTACGATTTTTGATGAAGTTGGTGTTCTAGCATGGTCTCAGAGGTCCATTGGAGTCGGTTTTGAGTTCAATGAAACCACTAACCTCATAGTGAACCTCATCTCAGACAGGTTCGGAAATGGTTTAGAGTCGGACTTTAGGTATACATTCCAAGTCGAGTATGTTGTCCAAGCCTCAAGTTATCTTGAATCTGTGGCAACAGGGAATAAACTCACACTGCCTTTGGCTGTGTTAACCGATGTACTGATTCGTGAACACTCAATAGAGGTGATTTTCCCGGCTTCTGTTTCATATGTCGAGGCATCAGAAGATTATCGAACGTTATTCGGAGTGTTCGACACCACGCTCAGATATATGTCATACAACACAACACATTGGAATCCACTCTCTGTTGAAGTTGTGTATCAAGTCACCATTGGGGCTGCGGCACGACCAGCAATCTTCGCTCTGATGATTGGTGTCATCGGACTCATCTACGTAGCTCGCAGAAAAGTCGAACTCCCAGAGGAGGTCACTGGTCCAAAAGATGATGACGAATACGATGACTCACAACCACGGCAGGTTGGTGCTCCATCAGATCTGCTTGCAGAGTTCGCAAATCTGTATTCGCGGAAGACTGCACTCAATATGGACTTGGAGAAGCTCGAAGCTGCTCGAAGGAGAGGCAAGATCAAGAAGCGAGAGTATATGATTCGAGACCGAGACCTGAAACAGCAAATCGAAGAGATTGACTCGAGTCTACCAAACCTGAGAGATGACATGATCAGTTACGGTCCCAGATACCGTGACCTTGTTGCTCAACTCGAACTTCAGGATGAACGTATTGAGGGAGCAAAAGCTGGTCTGCGACAACTGCTTCTCAGAAAGAAGAAACAGAGAATCAGTCGTGCTGCATTCGAGAAGTCGCGTCAGGACTATCTGAAGACTATCCAGAAGGCAACCACAGCGACAGACCGGATCCTGTTGACGATACAGGAAGAGGCCGGAGAACTCTAGAAGGGCAATTCGCCTTTCTAGATCCTCCACTTCATGTTGTCGAAGGTCAAGTGCCACTTAGTAACTTTTATCAAACAAATGTGGGTCCAACACTGTCCCCATGAGTGTGGTCTGAATGAACACCGAAGTATTAGAACGTGAGAAAGTACGTGCACGAGATTTTCTTTCAAGTGGATCAAAAGCTCTGGAGATGTATCAATACCTTACTGGGTCTCCAAAGGTCCAGTCCTACCTCCGATCTGCAAATCGAATGGCGGTTTCCAGACTAGGGTATACGGATCATGGAGCAGTACATGCAGAAGTAGCCACATGGAACGCATTGAAAGCTTTCAACATTTTTGATGAGACATTCAGACCCAACGTAGTGGCAGAAGGCATAGGGGACACTGATGATGCACAACTCATCATACTCGCATCCACCTATCTTCATGATATTGGAATGGTAGTCCACAGGAATGAGCACTATCAGGCATCAGTCAATCTCGCAAGCCCAATTCTTGAGCCGAAACTCATGGATATCTACCACGATCCTGGAAAGGCTACAGATATTCTCTCATTCATTCTCCACGGAATCTACGCTCATGATGATGACACACAGTGTCTGACCTTCGAAGCAGGAATCACCAAATTGGGTGATGGTGCTGATATGACGAAGGGTCGGACTAAGGTCCCATTTCAGAAGGGTAAGGTTGACATTCACTCAGTCAGCGCCATGGCAATCAACAATGTCGTTCTTGAGCGGGGCGAACACAAACCGTTGCAGATCACTGTTGCTATGGACAACCCTGCAGGTGTGTTTCAAGTCCAGGCAGTCCTCGAGAAGAAAATATTCACTTCTGGTTTACAGGACCATGTTGAGATCGATGTGCTTGTGAATGGAGACCGACTGGTACTTTCTCATGTGAAGCGACTCTTCAGGGTACAGATGTCCAATAGTGGTGAAGGTATCCTTCCAGAAGAAAAGTAATGGTAGCCGTTCCCCGAAACTTAGACAATCTTGGACATCAAGACCCAAGACTGATGTTTGGTTCCTGCTTCTCAGAGATCTGCTTCCCGATCAATCCCGAAAGACCGATTGGAAGTCTTACATTCTCTCCACAGGCAGTTAGAGTCTCCGGCAAACTGACGGTGACCAGATTCAATGCAGCATTCAAATCTCGATGAATTTGAATTCCACACATATCACAGACATACACTCTCTCATAGAGTGACAACTCGCTCTTCTTGTTCCCACATCTGGAACACATCTTAGATGAAGGATAGGTTCTTGGTGCCATGATGAGCTGCGAACCATACCACCTACACTTATACTCCAGCTGTCTTCTGAACTCATACATTCCCACATCTGCTATGGCCCGAGCTAGCATTCGATTCTTCATCATATTGGACCCTCCCAGGTCCTCAATCACTATCGTGCTGTGGTTTTTGGCAAGATAGGTCGTCAACTTGTGAAGTGTATCTTGGCGAATGTTGAAGGTCTTCAGGTACATCCTGGCCAATCGTAGCCTTGCTTTCTCTCGGTTCTTACTCCCTTTCTCCTT
>DXJI01000004.1 GCA_019057595.1 Candidatus Thorarchaeota archaeon | reverse complement strand
TGATTTCAGTGAGTTCAACATCAAAGGCCTCGACAATCTTCCAGAGCTTCAGGAAGAAGCTTCCAAGCTTGTTGATCTGCTTACCTTTGAATCCCATAGCGATAGCCATCTGCCTCGCTTCGAAGGGTTGAAACCCAAGGCTTGGATCAACATGCATCTTGATTATCTTCTCTGGACTCTCTTCAGCAAGTTCTTCGATTGACATTCCGCCAGCGGCACTACCAATCACGACGTACTTGCGTTCGTTCCTGTCAATAGTGATACCAGCATAAATCTCCTGTTCGATGTCCAGCTTCTCTTCAATCAGGACTGCCTCGACTGGCAGGTCATTGATTCTCATCTTCAGAATCTCTTCGGCTGCCTTCTCAGCTTCCTGGGGCGTGTCAACGAATTTGACACCACCCGCCTTTCCTCTCTTTCCTGCAAGGACCATTGCCTTGACGACGACAGGTTTCCCGACTTCTGCAGCTCGTTCCTTCGCTTCTTTCGGAGTCTTAGCGACACCACCTGGAGGAGTTGGCATTTTGAAGGCTCGGAAGATGTCCTTCGCCTCATGTTCAAACAACTTCATGGAGTTCACCTAGGGGCTAGGCCGCCACAAGGCTACTTACGGATAAGTGTTACTTCATGGACTCTAACAGCATCAAGAGATTGGAATGGAGCTTTTTACTCTCTTTTCTGGCACTGTGCTTCGAGCTCAGCAGCTTGAGAAGGATTGAGTTGATGTATTCAAGCTCCTCTAGGCAATTCTCTATGATCCCTGGCATGTCCTCTTCACAGATGATTTCCTCGATGCTCTTTGCTGGCAATCTGTCCAACACACGCTTCACGACATCCTTTGGCAGGGTCTTCCGTGCTAGAACCACACTCCTGAGCATCTTCTTCAGATCACTCTTCTTATCACTGATGGCTCGCATCACTCTCTTGGTGTCCTTCACAGGAACCCCAAGCACTGCCGCACTCTTTCCCAAGTCCGTGCACCGTGTTATCTCATTGTCGCGAACAATCAGTCCGTCATTCTCAAGCTCACCATAGACCTCAAGTCCTCGAAGAGCTTGGAGTATCACTCCGGCTGCATATGGTTTCGTGTCCTCATTATCCAAGGCATATCGAGAGAACTTCACAAGATGCTTGCAGAGTCGATGTTTCCTGATTCCCTGATACTTCCACGATTCGCATGAGCACGAGACCCCATCCTTGGATCTTAGAGTCGTATAATGCCATATTTCTCGACTGCCACTGTGCACGAGGCCTTCAATCTTGTCTGGTCTCACAGAAACGACCTTCACACTGCTGTCAGGAATCTCCTTTGCCCTTGCAAATGTTGACCTAGTGGAACGCGAGGCAAGACGACTGTCAACTGCAGCCTCGTCCTGTGTCTCTGTCTGACTCAAGTCAGTCACTCGACTGGCACTTCCCCACAGAGTTCGGTCAATTATGGAAAATGGGTCTTCGTCGTCGTCAGTCTTTCCGCAGAGCTGCCTCAGAACCAAGTCCTGAACATTCTCTGTTTCATCCATCACACTGTCTACTTCTCCCAACCTTGGTTGTAGATTGCCTTCTGAATCAGTTTCGAAGTACTTGGCTATCACCCTGGTCTTCTCGATTTCACTATCGACAACAACTATACCAAACGCCTCGTTATCGATTCGTCGTCTTCCTGCAGCCTCGAGGACATCGCTAAGCTCCCACTCAGACAACATAGTGACCGCATCCTCCTGGGAAATCTCCATTCCAAACTCCTGCATGAAAACTCCCATCAGGAACACAACAGAGGCCCTGAAACCACTCGCGATTGCAAACCTTGTTGGCATAACAATGACAGGGAGCACACCATCCTCCCAGGCTGAAGAAATAATCCTTCTCTGGGTCATACTAACCCCTTCGTGAAAGAATGCAACACCTCTGGAAATTGTCTTTCCAAGGTCTGTGGTGGTCTGACATTGTGGATATTTCTCTCTGATGTCCTCCGCTAGGTACAGGAGGTCGTCCTTGTGCTCGGGAGAGAGTTGCAGGTCAAGGACTGCAGAGCCCTGTTTGATTCCAGCCAATTCTAGTGCAAGCTCTTCTGACGTACTGATGTTTGCGCAGAGAATCATCACCTGTCCTTGTCGATACTGTACGAACTGTGTGAGGTCAGCTATGGACTCCCTAGAGTCTTCGACGGCTTTCACACTGAAGATGACCTTCACGTCAGTCTTTGGGTCTTCAACAATCTCAGCGTTCAACCAATTACTCAGTTCATCGATGTCTTCGAGGGGTGGACAGATGGCTACATACTGGATTTTCGGTTTTCCCAATAGGCTCACGAGAACAGTCTCAAGACTGGCTCCAATTCGTGGCTGACCTATCAGGTCCAGTCGGTCGATGAGAACATAGACGATCCCATCAAGAATCTCCGGGGTTACCCTTGTAGCAATGTCAAAGGAGGTGTAGGTTGTGACTATCACTCTACTATCTATGGTGTCCTTTGTGGCATCCCTTCTTCTGATGATCTGTGAGGCTTCTATGCCTAAACGACTACATTGATGACTGAGGGACTGGAACCTCTTCTCAGCCTGATATGGGTTCGGACAGAGTACAACAGTGCGGGCTCGATGGTCTGAGGCAACTCGATTGAGTAACGCAATCTCTCCAACGAGATATGCCTCATTATAGTCGTAAGTTACAAGGAGCTGACTGTTTCCTCTCATGATCCTCTGGTCCAAAGCAAGAGACTGGAAATCACTGAGTGAAGCAAGTCCCTGCCGTCTGAGCAACTCCAACAAACGGGGCGCGACCTGTTGGAGTTCCAGTTCCCTAAGAGTGCTCAAATAGTCCCACTCCGGTCTTTCAAATGCGCATAAGGTACTATGAGGTTATAACATATTATCCTATTAGTTTTGCGCGTGCCTGGTCAAAATTCCGATACACCTTTCCAAAAATGAACAACCACTGGGTGTGTGTAACAGGCTTCCCCACGCCAATCTTACTTAGACACATATAAAGCCTCAAAAGCATCCGTCGAATTTTCACTTATCCAGCTGTGAGTGTCTGGGGTTTCTCCGACTCTCACGATTGAGGCTTGAACAATAATGGCTTTCGTAGCTACCACTGATTCATCTTTCAAAATCATTCTGAAGAAGGACTTCAAGATCAAATCAGGTTCGACATTCATCTGTGGTTTTCATGGTCTCGGCGAAGTCGGTTTCCTGAGCACAGCTCATCTCACCAGGACCCTCGAGGCTGAAAGAGTTGGTTTCATCAAAAGCGACATGCTTCCACTCTTCGTTTCCATGGAGAATGAAAGACTCGTGCTTCCATTCGAACTATACTCATACGAACCAAAGAAGATGATTTTCTTAGTCCCTCGTTTTCAACCACACCAGTCAGAACAGTGGGGTTTCATAGACCGTTTGGCAACATGGGTTGCTGAGAGCAACTTTGCAGAAACGTTACTCCTTGGTGGATTAGATGCCAGCTTCAAGGAGGATGGCGAGGACATGAGAAGCGTACCTACAACTGCCTACAGAGAACTTCTTGAGAAGTGGTCAGTTCCACTGCTGGAAGAAGGTCTCTTTGTTGCTGGACCTCTCGCTCTGTTCTTAGCTGAGCTTGAGATGCGTGATGCTCCTGCGATAGGTCTCCTAACCTACGCAACCAGAGGAAGACCCGATCCGCGTTCTGCAGCCACGATGCTTGAGAAGATCAATGAGGTCTATGGTGTTGGAGCGAATGTAGAAGAACTACTGAAGGAATCTGCCGAAATCGAGAGGCTTGAGAAGATGCGTAAGTCGATTGAGTCCTCTGATCGGTCGAGTGACATGTTCGTCTAACCAAGACGTCTGATGAACCATCCAATGTCCACGAGGTTCTTCGCAACAAGTTCCTCTTTGCCAATACGATTCAGTTTGTTTCCATCTATAAAGAGTTGGGCAATTCCAAGACATTCATTGGCCTCATTTAGTACGAGGACGCGCTGACGCCTCTTTAACTCTGGATTCAGTTCCATGACTGACTCCTTGAGGATGCTTCTCCCGTAGGTGAATGCCTCAGCAGCGTGTCTGGTTACAAGAATAGACATATCGGTCAGTTCTTTCAGTTCGCTGAGAATTTGAAGACTCAGCCTGAGCCTGCCTTTGGCGATAGAGCCAAGCTCCTTTCCTATGAACTGAATGTCTAATCTATCGTCCTCCTCCTCGGTAGCATGACTCATCCAGCTACTTGGGATGAGGAAGAAGGTCTTGGTTCTGTTTCGAGAAAGGACAACTGGTACACGGTCTCCAAGTAGACTCTTGGTCACTCCTTCTCCGAACTCGTCGTCGATTTGCTCTATCAGAGCTGTCCATTCGACAGGATCGACAAGTGTCAGGGTCATGTACTCGCACCCTCCTTTTTCTGCATCTTGCAGATGAAGAATCCTTCAGTCCCGTGTAGATGTGGTAGAAATCGTCTCGCGCGGGTCAGTGACTCGTGTAACTTGATGCCATAGGGCTCAGAGTATCCCGGTACCCCAAAGTCAAGGGGTATCTCGACGACTTCCATCTCTGGGTATCTCTTCAGAATGTCATCCACTACGTATTCATTCTCTTCGGGAGCAATAGAACAGGTTGAGTAAACTATAGTACCTCCCTCTGCAAGAGCATTGACCGCAGCATCAAGCATCTCATCTTCTCGGGTTGCACAGTACCTGATGTCTGCCATGGTTTTACTTGTCTTCCTGGTTGGGTCTAGGGGAATCAGACCCTCTCCTGAACAGGGTGCATCGAGTAGTATCCTGTCTGGCTTGTATCCGAGATCGTCAAGTTTTCTTGCGTCGCCTCTAAGAACTAGCGAGTTGGTCACGCCACATCGGATGATGTTGCTCTTGAGACTGGCCATTCGTATTCTATCCTGTTCAACTGCAATGACCATCCCTGAGTTCTGCATCATCTGAGCAATAAGAGTCGTTTTGCCACCGGGTGCCGCGGCAAGATCGAGGACGGTTTCACCTGGTTGTGGGTCTAACACACCCACTACAGTCATTGAGGGAACCCCCTGTACGTAGTAGAAACCGAGCATATGTTCCACCATTGCTCCTGGTGATTTTCCTTGAAAATCTGCTAAGAAACCATAGTCGAGCCACGGAATCGCATCGATGACTACCGATTTCTTTCTCAGGCGTTCAAGTACTACGTCGTTGGTGGCTTTGAGCGTGTTGACCCTAATCGATGATCTGATGGGATTCTCACACGCCTTTAGGAACTGTCGGGTTCGTTCTTCACCCCACAGTGCAAGGTAGCGCTCAATCATATACTGGAGATATCC
>DXJI01000041.1 GCA_019057595.1 Candidatus Thorarchaeota archaeon | reverse complement strand
CTGGGTAGGATATGCTCACCATCATCAAAGTTCCATTCTGGATGGAGTTCATCAATCATTTCAACGAGGACTGTGTCATTCATATTGTATATTTCAAAACCATAGATCCAGAATGCTTCGCCATACATCTCGTTCCTGTTTCGGTCACGTTGTATGACTAGAATGTCAGCAATTGGGATAGCAATCAGTGAGATGGCCAGAGTGAGAACTAGATACTTGCGGTATTCATAGATGCTCAAACTGATTGCAGACAGCATAATATGTGCCAACTAAGTCATGTGGCGGACACGCAGTAAATAACCTTTGCTGGATGATGCATGGCAATGGTAATATAGTCTGGACGAGAGGGCGACATCCAACACACTATCATCTCATTGAATGAGGAGGAAAAGACCTTGGATGCCATCATGAGAAATAGCAGGTCCTATGCAATTGCAGCCTGGATCCTTATACCAATAGTCACGTTTGTGTTCGAGTGGGTTTGGACATTGTTTTTCGACCCCACTTGGTATGCAATAGAGAGGCTCGCTTTGTTTGTCCTTCTACTTGTAGTTATCAATCTCTCATTCAAGTCATTTGTTCCTAGATACAAGAGAGGAAGGATGTTAGGTGTTGGTCTGGTCTGGTTAATCCTCTTCATTATCTTTGACATCATATATCACAACTACTGGTTGTCAACAAGTCTGGATTCGCTCTTGTTTGACTACAATCTGTTTCTTGGTGGTCTCAGAGGTCTAGTTCTGTTGGCAGTACTCTTTGGACCATTTTTCATGGTCAGGACTCACATTGGAGACCCCGATCTCTTCAGTATGCCAATTGGTAAGATGGCGACTATTGGCCTCTTGCCTTCAAGTCTGAAGATTGCATACTACAGGAGAAAGGGTGCTGTGATAGGTGAAGGAGTATCGATTGGGCCCCTGGCAATCCTGGACTGTAAGAAAATCGTGATAGGAGATTATGCGGAGATTGGTATGGCGTGCATGATCCGAGCAAACGAGTTCACAATGGGTCGTTATTCGAACCTTGGAATGCTCGTGATAATCGACACTCACAAGGTGACCATTGGTGAAGAAGTGACAATTCAAGAGCAAGTGTATATTGGAGGCCTCAAGACAGACAAATCCGAGATTGAGATCGGTGATTTGTCGATGATTTTCGCTCAGAGTGTCATCAACCCAACCCACCCCATCAAGATTGGGAAGAGGGTGGGTATCGGTGGTTCAAACTTTCTTTTCACACATGGTACCTGGCAACCAATACTTCAAGGATTCCCAGTGGCGTTTGGCCCAATCACTATCGAGGACGGTGTGTGGTTCCCTTGGCGAGTCTTCGTACTCCCCAATGTCCACATCGGTAAAGAGGCCACAATAGGAGCTGGGTCTGTAATCAATCGTGATATACCAGCCCGTAGTCTTGCAGCAGGTGTCCCAGCTAAAGTCCTCAGGTCAGATGAGGAGTATATCAAGAAGTACACAGATGAAGAAAAGAGAAACATTCTGAGAGATATGCTCACCGAACTTGTGGGATATCTTCGTATGGAAGACTGGAGCGTAGGGGATCCTGAGTCTGAGGAAACCTATGCAAGCGCTACATTCCGGACACCTCAAGGACCGTCATCAAAGGTAGACAATCAAGTCATTTTCCTGTTTGAAGACAAGGAGGATGTATGGGAAAAGGTCAGTGACAGAAGTTTCGTCATTACACTCTTTTCTCTCGACAATCAGAAGACTACTGAGATAGAGCAGAATGGGTCGTGGTGGTTTGACCTTGAACAGAGTACCTGGGGTGGAACTCGGACCAAGGTCAGTCTGGTCATTAATGCATGGCTCGCTCGATATGGGCAATGGATGAAGTATACCTCGTAATACGGTGATGACGTGCAGTGAAGGTCTCAAAGAGCGATTTCTACAGGAATGAGATGGACATCAAATACGAACCACCTGCAGCAATGCAGTATGGTGTAAACATGAATCTGATAGAATACATTCCGCACCAGATTCGTAACTCCTTTGTATCAATGCTCTCCCTGTTCAGAAAGAAACCAGCTTCAGGTCAAAAGAGAAGGGAATTTCCGATTGATGATCTCGCAGATCGTTTGGATCCCTCCACTGATGAGAAGAAGGAGTTTTGGAAGAAAGACTTTGGAGTCATCATGACTCATGATGTGGACACCCGGGTTGGCTATGAGTATGGAATGTCCAAGTTTGCTGAGATGGAGCGAGCAGAAGACATGGTTTCCACGTTCAACATCGTGGCAAAGTCACCTGTATATGAAATCTCTGAAGATTTCATCAGAACACTGGTCGAAGATGGGTTTGATTTTGGAATGCACGGACTTCTTCATGATGCAAAGTTCCCATTCCTTCCAGTTACTGAGCAGAAAGAGAGGATTGAGAGGTCTGCAGCACGAAGTAGAGAATTAGGACTTTCATCAATAGGGTATCGTGCACCACTTCTTCATCGGACAAAGACCATGATTCAACATCTCACGGAAGCGGGCTATGACTGGGACTCATCGTTCCCGGATACTGATGATTCAACGATAGGCTATGCAGCAACAGGAAGTCGAACCATATTTCCATTCTATCCATTGTATCGTGAAGACGGGGAGTGGCACCAGAGTTCGGTCCTTGAGATTCCTGTATCAATGCCTCAGGACTGGACCCTGCTCTACTATTACAAGCTCTCTGAGGAAAGCATGCTCCGAGTGTGGAAGAAGAAGATGGAGTACATCAAATCGAAAGGTGGTCTTGCAGTATTCATCTTGCATCCAGATCCAGAGGATTTTGGACATCCTAAGTATCACAAATCCTTCAGGGCACTACTCAAAATGATCAAAGAAGCGGATCCTGAGATTCTGACCTGTAGCGAACTCACGGAACGTTGGAAAAAGAAATTCCCTCCACCTAAGTGAGGTATGTAGGGCAAGGCCATTTGTCGCACTTGAGACAGTTGGTACACTTCTCTTCATCGACTGAAATCTTGCCTTCGTCAAGATTCAATGCTCCATGTTCACATTGTGGTACACAGGAACCACATGCTTGGCAGAAGAGGGCTCGTTTGAGAGCTCGTTCCATTTGATTTGTGAGTCTCTCTACGGACCTTTCATCCTCACCCCTAACGACCACTGATCCTGAGCTAAATAGCGCGATACTATTCTCACCAGATGTTGTTCGCAACGCTCCGAGTTCTTCTGATAGGCGAGTCTTACCGAATATGGGGAATATCTTTGATACTCTGTTCAGGTCGATACCTGATGAGAAAGCTCCTTCTAGACTGAAGCCTGATTTGACGCAAGGTGAAACTCCCTTTGTTACTGATAGGTTCAATGTCTGACTTGGGCTCGTTCTACTAGGCTCAATGTTCAGACCCAGTTTGTTCACTAACTCCATCTGACCTCCAGGTAGATTTTTCCATCTCCAGAAGCCCTTAGTGACCCAATCATCAGGAAAACCATACTTTTCAGCCCATTCATGTAGTTTTGACTCCCACTGTCTATAGAGGTCTGGATGAGTTTCTTGCAGACCTTCAAGTTCAGCCAAGGGTGATGAGGGACACAGATAGCATCCCATTCTATGATATCCTCGAGTGTATAGTGGGTTGAAGTCCTCTTTCTTGTGAAAGATGTAGAGCCAGACCTCCAAGGCGTTCCAATTCTGTATCGGATTTGCAGATGTCTGCCCTGGAACCCATGGATTTTCTGTCACTCTTGGTTCTATTGATCGCTGGAAAGATTCCAATTTTCTCTGGCCCATGAAGCTCAGATTCTCTCCACCCATCTCATCAGCAATTGATGTGGCTGCAGGACCGAGTTTTAGGACCTTGCAGCACCACCTGAAATCTCGTGCTGGGGGACCAAATGTATCAACGGATTCCCAGAATCGATCACCGGCTTTCTGTCCAATGACCTTGATCTTGCGAGACCTAGCAAAATTCTCAATGTGTTCAATGGTTTCAGGGAGTTCAATCCCAGTATCCATGAAGAAGATTGGTGGACTCTCATTGATTGCTTTCTCAACGACTAGATAGGTGGCCAAAGAATCCTTTCCACCACTGAAAGCTACAACTACAGGAAGATCATCCTGTCTAGCAATTGTACGATTAACAAAGGACATGGCTTCTGCTTCAATCTTGTCAAGATCTGCAGCATTGGCTTGCACAGCATCTTCCCACGTAGCTATCTTGCTATTCTCTGAGGGCGGTATTGGGTCAGCAACGGAGCGTATCTTGACTGCAAAACCTTTCGGTTCCTTAGTCATCTCAGACCCAGTCATACGAGATATTCCAGCAGCTACAACTTGACCATCGGGGTTGGCAATCCAAACCTCATCATCTACCTCGATACCTGAGTCGCAACCCTGAACACCAGGAACCATGAGATTGGCGCCATCTTTCAGGTATTTTAAAACCCCATCATGTAGGGTCACCCACTTTTGTCGACTTATGGAACCTATTCTTCGTGCCCCCTCAAGAGAGAGAATGAACGTGTACCCGCTCTTGGGAATATCAAATCTGAGACGGCCCACCACAATACCATCCACGATGATTTCATACATGGCATCGAGGGATGAAACCTTGTTCATCACGACCGCTTTGTCTGATGGAAGAAGGTCCTTTCCTACACCTTCTCCAAATTGGGCATCAAGAGCATTGATTGCTCTCTCTAGATGTCCCTCCATGGCAGGAAATGCATCGCCAGGCGGGGACAATTCCACCTTTCTAGGTCCAGTTCCGCAGACATTGCACTCTGTATCAGCCAGTCTTGGAACATTGCATGTGTCGCACCAGAAGAATCGTATCTTAGCGAGATACGGAGCATGGCCTCTTCGAAATTTCCCACGTCTACGTTTTCTTCTGGCCAGCTGTGTACATCTCCGGAAGTTCTGGTCTGGCCAACTGTACTAGCTATTTCCCTGTTGTCATAGGGCCAATTTCTTCAGAGTGGTTTTTGTTGGCTCACCTTTCTTATCCCAGCCACGAAGTGAATAGTACTCGGGTAACATTATATCAAGTTGGACTGTACGTTTCCTCGACCCGCCCTCTGGCAGGGGTTCAAAGAACCTCGGAGGTAGTGTATCATCTTTTGCTGTGAATCCTTCTCGTAGGTTGAACAAACGCTCTAAGTTGTAGATACGTTCTCCAATGAGGAGTATATCACGACCTTTGATCTTTAACCCTGTTCCTGCCGCTAGCATATCTGCATAGTCGTCAACTGTCCAAGCAAAATTAGTGAACCGACAGACAACCATTGAGTCCATTGCTGCAGAAAGGTCTTGGAAGAGCATGACAAGGTCTGCCTTTCCCTTGGGACTATCTCGATCAATGAGTACTGGAGACCCTAGCACTTCTGGGCCTATCAGATATGACCTAAGATGACATCCACCTCGATTTGATGTTGCGTAACCTAATGCGTGACCTTGAGCTCCACGTGGATCGTACGCTGGAATCTCAAGCCCCTTCACCTGCATCGCCAGTTCTGGAGCACCATAACGCTCAGCAAGCCTCTTTGAACCCTCAGCTATCTCAGCACCAAGACCACGAACATGAGCTATGTCATCAATGATTTCAAGCACTCCAGTTGTATCACCAAAATTCAGGGGGGCATCTAGCTTGCCTGTCTGCACAAGTTCCATTGCAGCCCCAATTGTACTTCCTACTGAGATTGTATCAATTCCTAACAGATTGCACTTGTCATTAGCTATGGCAATCCATTCTAAGTCGTTAATTCCACATTGTGGACCTAGAGACCATATTGATTCGTATTCAGGACCACCCACCTTCTCTCCTTTAATCAGGCTTACACGACCACAACCAATGGGGCATCCATGACAGCTGTAAGTACCTGCTGAGAATCGTTCGAGAAGTTTCTCACCAGAAACTCCCTCTGCGTCATTGAATGTACCTTCTTGAAAATTGAAAGTTGGAAGCATTCCGAGCTCGTTTGCAACATTGACTAGTACTGGTGTCCCATAGACTGGTAGTGACTTGTTCGTCACACCGTTCTTTTTGATGAGTCTGCGGGCTCTCTCCACAGCAATCTTTAGCGCCTCAGTGTCATGAACGCCTACATCACCAGTGCCTCTTGCCACAATCGCTTTGAGGTTCTTTGAACCCATTACAGCTCCGACACCTCCACGGCCTGCTGCCCGATGCTTGTCGGTCATTATGGCTGCCATGAGTCCCTGATTCTCTCCAGCAGGACCGATACAGGCGACCTGAGCCTTTGGATCCGTGTCCTCTATGAGACCATCATTTGTTACAGTTGTGTCCTTCCCCCAGTATTTTGACGCATCTCGGATCTCAATCTCATCATCATTGATCCAGAGGTACACTGGAGAGGGGGACTTTCCATGAAAGACGACTGCGGCGAGTCCTGCACGTCGCAACTGTGGACCAAAGTATCCTCCAGCATGAGAATCGAATATTGTACCGGTTTGAGGAGACTTTGTCACCACAACAAATCTTCCAGCTGTTGGTACACTGGTCGCAGTAGATGGCCCGACAGCGAACACAAGCAGGTTGTCTGGTGAGAGAGGATCAGTCCCAGGAGCAAGACTATCATACAGGAGCTTGACACCAAGACCACGACCTCCAATGTATTTCTCGTAGATATCTGTGGGTATGGATTCCTTTCTGAAGGTCCCATCAGTCAATGAAACATGAAGAATCTCGGCATCAGCATAGAGTGAAGACTTTGACAATTTTATACCTCCTATTCAGTGAAGATGTTGTGCTCCTTGTCCGGGCAAGTCAGACATCTCTGTTTATACCATTTATAGACCTCTTTCGGTTGTTTGGCGATGTTAGCCATTCGACTCGGGCAGGTCCAGCATGGTTTGTCTGGTTCCATCCAGGAGTCGCTGTACTGCACCCATCGAAAGTCCTCAACTATTGCGACGCCTGCACTTGTTCCAAGACGGTCAGCACCTGCATCAATTACACGAATCGCATCTTTGAATGAACGGATACCACCTGCCGCCTTGACCCCCATTTTGGGTCCAACGGTTTCACGCATCAAACGAACATCATGTGGTGTTGCTCCCATTGGTCCAAACCCCGTGGATGTTTTTACAAAGTCAGCTCCAGCCTCCTTGCAGATCATACACGCCTTCCGCTTTTGATCATCTATTAAGAGACCTGTTTCGAGAATGACCTTTACATGAGCATCTCCTGAAGCGGCCACTACGGCTTCAATGTCCTTTTGTACAAAGTCAAAGTTCTCATCTCGTAGAGCCCCGACATTCATGACCATGTCGATCTCATGAGCCCCCTTCTTCACAGCCTCTGCAGTTTCGAAAGCTTTCACAGTTGAGAGTGATGCACCAAGTGGGAATCCAACAACGATACACACCTGAACAGAAGTGTCCTTTAGCAGCTCGGCAGCATATTCAACGTGAGTCGAATTAATACAGATGGCAACAAAATCATAGGTGATTGCCTCATCACAGAGTTGTTTGATCTTCGCCTTAGTGGTCTCTGGTTTGAGGACTGTATGATCAATCATTTTGGCAAGTTTTTCCACAGTCAGGTCCAATGGAGATGCCTCCGACTACGGAAATGCTCCGCTGACCACTATATACTCTTCGAATTCATCAGTTTGTGGTATCAACGAGCGCCAAGGTACGACTTGATGTCATCAAGAACCTCTTTCTGAAGTCTGATCACATCGTGTACTTCAATCTCCTCAGCGTCCTTCACTACAGAATTAAGCTGTACAACCGTACCGACAGCATCTACCTTGGAGAAATCAACTGGAAACTCCACTTCAGCGCCTTTCACAATGAGTTCAGAACGTGTAGGATGGAGCGCAATCCTTATGCTTCGTACAATACCAATCCTTCTGGCCCTGTTGTCTAAGACTTCCTTTCCCAGTATTCTTCCTGGCATACTGAGCTCGTAAAGCTCTGCTTCGATACTGGGCATGCCTTCCTTTGATGTTGTAGTCATGTCTACTCGGCTCCTTTGCTCTACATGACATCTTTGTAGGAGGCTTTTTACAGTGAGTATTATCAAAGATGTGTGGAAACACCCGAGGCTGTCATGTTGGTTAAGAAGGAGACCTATGTTAAAGCGCCCCTGATTCGGAAGGGTGGCATTGAGCGTAGGTCATACCAGGTCAACCTTGCTGAGGTTGCTGCAAAAGAGAGCACAATGATAGTCCTTAGTACTGGTCTTGGGAAGACTGTGATTGCAGCCCTTGTTGCAGCAAAACGGCTATCCGAGTTCCCTGACTCAAAGGTGCTTTTCCTTGCACCTTCGAGACCTCTGGTGGACCAACAGGCAAGATATCTGAGAAGAGTGCTGGACCTAGAGGACAACCTTGTTGTGTGTCTCACTGGTCAGGATTCTCCCGACCAAAGACGAAAAATCTGGGCAGACTCCCGAGTTGTGGTCATGACCCCTCAAGCTCTTCAGAATGATCTTGTTCAGAGAAGCTATGACCTCCAAGATGTATCACTGCTAGTTTTTGATGAGGCTCACAGAGGAGTTGGAAACTATGCCTACACCTTCATCGCAGAGCTCTATGAGAAACAGGGATTAAACATCCGTTCACTGGGTCTCACTGCTTCCCCTGGCCACCAGGCCGAACATATCAGACAGGTCTGTGAGAACCTACGACTTCCTCATGTTGAGGTCAGGAACGAGAGGAGTAAGGATGTCCGTGAGTATATGGTGGCGGTGGATTCAGACATTCGATACATTAACCTACCACCAGAGATTGAGGTCTTGAAGGACATTCTGTATTCGATCATCAGCATCTATAGAACACCTGTTATCGATAATGGGTTCAGTCTACCAGACCCAAAGCGAATGACGAGGAAGGAGATTCTGAAGACACAAGGTATTGTCCGCAAGGAGATTGGAACCTACACAAAACCTCCTGGTTCACTGTTTATGGTCATCCGTAATCTTACAGCACTGCTAAGGATTGTACACCTCTTGGAGTTCATTGGCACTCAGGGCTTGATGCCAACTCAAAGATACCTTCAAGGAGTCCATGAGGAGATTCGCAACAAGAAGAGCTCGAAGGGTGTCAAGGACCTCCTCTCAAGACCTGAATTCTCTCAGTTCGAGAATCTTCTCGAGGCACTCATTACAAAGGGTTATCGTCATCCAAAGGCAGATGCAATTCTAGAGATAGTCAGTGAGCAGCTGTCTGTCAATCTCGATTCACGAATACTAATCTTCACGCGTTTTCGTGATACAGCGGTGGAGATCAATGAAACCCTAGAGCAGCTTGAGGAGGTCAGGGCCAGTCGTTTTGTTGGTCAGAGCTCTCGTGGCTCTGACAAGGGATTCAGTCAGAAGAAGCAGGTCGAGGTTCTGGATGGCTTTCGTAACAATGAGTTCAATGTCCTAGTGGCCACACAGGTCGGAGAGGAAGGACTAGACATCCCAGAGTGCAACCTGGTTGTTTTCTATGACTGTGTGCCATCTGTCGTACCCTACATTCAGCGAAGAGGTAGAACGGGTCGTCGCTCCCCAGGACGGGTCGTCATCTTCGTAGCAAAAGGAACTCATGACGAGTTCTACCATTGGAGTGTGATTAACAAGTTGAAGAAGATGCCTTCAGCCCTCAAAGAGGCAGAGAGTGAAGAGGATGAACAGCAGACCAGTCTGGACGAGTTCGTATCAGATGATCCTGTTGAACGGATGGTGAGTAAGGCTCCGAAGAAGGAGGATGATGACAAAATCCGTATGATTGTCGATTCCAGGGAGCTGCCCACTGCTGTTGCTCGTGAACTCACAAGACTCGATGTTATCATATCTGGGGAGAGTCTGGAGATTGGAGACTATGTGGCCTCTGAGGAGGTCGCCATTGAGAGAAAGGAGAGTAATGACTTCATCCAGTCACTGATTGATGGTCGTCTGTTTTCACAGCTGAGTGCGCTCCGTTCAGCATATAGACGCCCGGTGCTTATCATCGAGGGTGAACAGCTGATTGGCCTGAGGGCGGTAAATCCAGCTTCGATCTATGGTGCATTAGCATCGATTGCCATACGGATCCAAGTCCCTATAATCTGGACTCGAAACTCCGAAGAAACAGCAAATGTGCTGTATAGGATTGCTCGTATGGAACAGATAGAATCTAGTAAACCCCTCAGAACTCGTTCAGGTGAGGCAAAGGGTTCAGATGCCGAGGCACTGGAGTACATACTCTCCGGATTCCCAGGTGTGGACACGGTGACCTCGAGGGCCATTCTCTCTGAGTTTGGAAATCTGGAGAACATCTTCTCAGCAGAATTCAAAGATCTGCAGAAAGTGAAGGGCGTGGGTCCAAAGATTGCTGGACGGATAAGACGACTACTGACAACCAAATATTCAAGTTCTTAGAGTGAAAGTATGTGTAAAATCAATAGACGCTTGGGTTCTTGCCCTTGCTCCTCTTAAACGCCTCACGCAGAACGTCAGTTATTCTTCGACTCAAGTCCCAGTATTCTAGGTAGTCCTTGTCATCTAGTCTGACCACACTGAGTATCCTGCGGAACATCACATACAATTTTGGATCGATTTCAGAAACTTGTCTGAGAGACTCTCTTGCCAGTTCGAGTCCTTTGAGGTAGATCCTATCACGAGTTGTGAAGTCCTCAGCAATCGACATCGTTTCTTGTTCATTTTTCAACTGAAGCCCCAAGTCCCTCATTGTACTCACAATATCAAGGGTCTTGTCCAAATCGGATTCCTCTTGATCAGGGAAACCATCCATATCACCTGTGGCAATGAATACGTTCTCAGCTGTGGCTCTCCAGAGCTTCTTCATGATGTGAGAGTCACCATTGCCTGTTGGTTCGTACCCATCCTGTTCAACAAGTCCGCATTTTTCAAGTGCTTTGACGTGATATCGGACTGTCTGGGGTTTGATCTCTTTCTCTGGATCCTGTTTCGAGAGAAACTCGACAAGTTCAGAAGTGGACATTCGTCGAGCTCTCAATGCATGAAGAATCTGTCTTCTACTCTCGTCACTGAGAACTTTGTAAGCGTCGATTGCTTCTTCTCCTGTGAGAACCCGTAGGGTGTCTATTGGCTTTGCCCCCTGCATCAGAATATCACCTAATCGTATACTATAAGCTTTGAGAAATGAACAATGTTTAGGTTTGCTCGACAACTAATAGCCCAGAGGGCTACTAGTGTCGGTGTTTCTTCAGGCAAATTGATTGCCCTTCCGCAGTTGATTATGCGGGCACGTAGATCCATTGCCGCATGTCTTGCAGGCATGGAACGCGCTTGATTAATTGCTTCTTCAAGAGTTTTCTAAGAGCATATCGGACAGTCCTTGGTGCAAAAGACACCTTGTCCAAGAGCTGCTTTGGTGTAACACCATTTTGGCCGCTGCTCCTGAGAATATCTAGGACAATCATCTGACTCTTAGTGAGCTTCATGTTTTTGAGCTCTTCTTGGAGTTGTTGGTCGCTCATCATTGTTTGAATACCTTCCCATTGGAATTTTATCATTTGTTGAGGTTTTCTAATAGAAATTGCCTCAATCAACTAATCATTTAATCTACAGAACTGCTTATTAACTTATCGCAGTCTGGAGATGTGATGTCGCAGTGACAGACCGCGGAAAAGTTAACGCCGTTAAGTAACTCCAAACAGCATTTCCAGTTTTTGTCCCCAAAATCACTATTCAATGGTACAACACTCAAAGTGCGGGAAAGTCTTTAACTCGGAAGATAATGGGCAGAGTGATTTGTGATGAAGAAGGCCGTCATACTTGCAGCTGGCGACTCCACGAGGATGTTACCACTCTCAGCACATCAGCCCAAGCATCTTCTTCCCGTTGCTGGAAAGCCATTGATATTTCATACATTGGGGGCTCTGGAGAATGCAGGGATCAAAGAAACTCTTGTTGTATATGGGTACCATGCTGAACTTCTCCGCGAGGTGGTTGAGTCTAGATCTTGGAAAATGTCAGTTTCTTTTGTCAATCAAGAGGAACGGAAGGGGACAGGTCACGCTGCAGGGTATGCAAAGAAGTTCGTTGGCAAGAGTGAAGCTATTCTAATGTTTGGTGATGTGATGGTGGGGCCTGGCACATTTGAGGGTCTTATAGGATATCACAATGAGGGAGAGTATGATTTAACCCTGACGACCAAACATATCGAGGACCCAAGTGAGTATGGGATAGCTGTTGTGAAGAAGGGAAAAGCAACTTCACTCATCGAGAAACCAAAGCCGGAGGAAATGGTGAGCAATCTCGTGAGCGCAGGGGTCTTTGTAATCACTAATTCACTCTGGGAGGCTATCGATAAAACAGAAATCTCCCCGAGAGGAGAGATAGAGATCACAGATTCGATTTCAATGCTAATTGAGAAGGGAAATGTCGGTGCTTATGCACTCCCCTCATGGTGGTTGGATGTAGGAAAACCTTGGGATCTTCTCGAAGCAAACAAATTGCTATTAGAGAACGAAGAGAAAAGGATAGAGGGTACTGTCGAAGAGGGAGTCGTAATCAAGGGGAATGTAGTCATAGAGAAGGGTGCACTCATCAAAAGCGGAGCGTATATCGAAGGACCAGCTCTCATTGGAGAGGACTCAGTGATTGGACCCAACTGCTACATTCGTGCTTACACCTCCTTAGGAAAAAGGGTCAAAATAGGAAACGCTGTTGAAATCAAAAACTGCATCATTATGGATGACACCAATGTTGGACACCTATCATATGTGGGTGACTCAATAATCGGTCAACGGTCCAACTTTGGAGCGGGGACAATAACTGCCAATCTGCGGCATGACGATAGGTCAATATTTGTCACAGTAAAGGGAGAACGTTTCGACTCTAAGAGAAGGAAGCTTGGTGCAATCATTGGTGATGACGTGAAAACTGGAATCGGCACATCGATCAGTCCAGGAATCGTGATCCATCAAGGTGCGCGCACTGGAGTTGGTGTAATCGTCGATAGGGATATCGAAGCCAACAAATTAGTCAATGTCAAGCAAAATCAAGAAGTCTTGGATGCAGACTATAATTAGTAGGGGACTACATTGAAAGAGTTCAACACAGTGACTAAGGACTCTAGTCGTGTTGACGTTCTCTTCGGTTATTGTTATCCATCCACATACAGGGCGGGAATGACGGGGCTGGCCCTTCATATCCTGTATGCAACCTTGAACTCGCGGGAAGACACATCTTGTGAGAGATACTTTCGATACGATACTTCATCCCCTGCTCGCTCAGTGGAGAGTAATCGACCCCTGAGAGATAACCACATCTTAGGATTCTCTCTAACCTATGAGCAAGACATACTCCATCTTGTCCAAATGCTTGACATAGGAGGCGTTCCAATCGTTGCCAAAAGCCGGGGAGAGAACGACCCAATTGTAATTGTTGGTGGTCCCGTTAGCACTGCAAATCCAGAACCCTACGTTGATTTTGTCGACGTTTTTGTGATTGGAGAAGGAGACCTCATTATCCATGACATCGTGGATGCTGTCAGGGATTGCGGCGCACGAAACGAAGCGTTGACCAAGCTCTCCCAATTGAACGGGGTATACGTGCCAACGTTGCCCAAGTCCAGTATAAGGCGAAACATCATATCCAATCTGGACTCCCTGCCATATCCTACCACTCAGATTGTTGCAGATGTTCCTGCAGGATCTCATCTTGAATCAGTCTTTGGTAAGTCATTCCTCCTAGAGGTAACCAGAGGATGTGGACATTCCTGTAGGTTTTGTCTCGTGGGGCACATCTGTCGACCGAGGAGAACACGGTCGTTGAAACGGCTCAAGGAAATCGTGACATTGGGGAAAGAGGACACTCCCACGAACAAGGTTTCAATGATAGGATCTTCACTGGGAGACCTCGACAGTCTGGAGGATCTTGTGTGCTGGACTGTGGAGCAGGGACTGGAAGTTTCAGTTCCATCTCTTCGAGCTGATTCTGTTACCAAACCTCTCCTTGATTGTCTTGTCGAGAGCGGACAACGGACTCTAACAATAGCACCTGAATCCGGTTCTGCTCGCCTGAGGAAATTAATGGGAAAGGGATTGGACGAATCTGACATTGAGAACGCAGTCGATCTGGCGAAAAAAGCCGGATATGGGTCCTTGAAACTGTACTTCATAGTTGGACTCCCTGAAGAAACCAATGAAGACCTCAAAGAAACAGTCGATATGATAACGAAACTGGCGAGGACATCCGGTCTCAGGGTGACAGCCAGTGTCAATCCGTTCATTCCAAAGGCACAGACTAGATGGGAGAAAGAACCACAACCGCCTATTGAAGAGATTCGAAGAAAGGTTAGCTTTGTAGAGAAGGGGGTAAGGGAAATCTCTCGAGTCACTGTTGAAACACTGGACCCCAGAAACGCCCGTATCCAAGCGGCCCTCTCGTTAGGTGATAGGACCCTAGGACAGGTGATTCGGAAAGCCTCTGAGTATGGAGGACTCGGAGGGTGGAGACGAGCAGAGAAAGAAACAAAAATTCCCTTCTTCTCAGTTGCTAACGACGCTGAGAGGTTGGAAGGAGAGCTGCCTTGGTCGTTTTTGAACAACTGAGGATAAGACGAACGCCGTCTTGACAAAGCTCTTAAGTCAATTCTTGAAAGTCTTCATGAGATACGCCCTGACCTAAGTCGGCCGGGTCGTTGGTGACGAAGTATGTCGGAAGATGGTGAACTTCATGAAGTGTTTCCTGCTTTGGGTAAGGAGCTTGAGGAGAAGTCCACTAAGACATACAAGATAGATGGTGTCCGTACAATGTCTGAAGAAACAGTGCCTACCAAGGGTGAGAAAGAAGCCTTCGAACCGGATGTGGTGGACTATATTCGTCGATGTGATACAATGTCCCAAGCAATGGAAATTGTTGAATTTCTATTAAAGCAGAGTGAGATTACGTCGGCGCAGGCGAGAGAGATCAAGAGCCAGCTCAAGGCAGATGGTATCAGAAGCTTTGGTTCAAAGAAAGAGAAGGATCACTATCTACATCATGGCTTGGAACCGGAATAGATAATTTCTTCATTCGCCGGT
>DXJI01000040.1 GCA_019057595.1 Candidatus Thorarchaeota archaeon | reverse complement strand
ATTAAGACTGGCCTCGGTCACGTTCAATTCTCTTACATCTATTCTCATATCAAAATAGTCGAGAGTTGTTGAACCAACATTAGTTACTTCTGAATCAATGACTAGTGATGTTGTGCAATCAGCGTCCATGGTTGCTATCACGTTCATATTCGACATGATGAGATCTAGAGCACCTGCCTGCCCGCTGACTTGGGGTGTTGCTGCACCTGAAAGTAGAATGGTAAGTATGAATCCTACTACAAGAAGTGCGTGCTTGTTTCTAAACATTGAGACCAATTCCACAGAATATGATTTGCTCTATGAATTCTCCGGTTCTTAATCAAGAAATGTGGTGGAGGGAGTAATCTCCCTCCTAAGCTATTAGCGGCGCTTTAATGTCAGACCGACAGCTGCAAGAATAACAATTGAAGAACCCACAGCTACTGTCATGACTGGTATGTCCAAAGGCGTAGGTGGTACGTAAGGTGATGCATTCTCAACGAGACGTACTGAAGGATCATGGATTAGCGATCCTCCATTGAAGTTGGGATATGCCATGAATAGTAGCAGTCCTTTACCATCAGTCCAGTATGAGGCATGCACATCGACTGCTTCTTTCGCACCTTCCAGATTCTTCACGACTGCCTTGTCAAGCCAGCGATAGAATCCTCGAGTTTCATCGGTAGAACCCTCAACAAATGAAATCTCTTGGACATCTTCATCAAGATCATCATCGAACTCCTCTCCGAGGTCCTCCATCTCGACTTCAGATTCATGATCTTCATCTCCTAACTCCTCATGAAGTGTGAAGTAGTGATTCACGTCATCACTTGAAGCTACGTCTTCTCTGATATAGTTCAAGATTGCTACATTGGATGTTTCAGATGTGAATGGAAAGTTACCGATCTCAATGTCTACCTTGAGTTCGATACCTCCTGCAACAGAATATTCTGCCTTGACTCCCTCATCGTCAGATACTGTTCCGTTGTAATCGTCTGAATAGATGTGTCCATAAAATTGCAAGGTCAGGTCTGAGAAATGAGCGAAGCTATGGTTCTCAAGTCCTTCTGAGGATAATAGATTAGGTGGATCTTCCTCTGGTTCTTCCTCCCACTCAGGCATCCACTCCTCAAACCAGTCGTCCTCCCAGTCCTCACTGAGACCACCCTTGGTGTATGAGGCATAAACTTCTTGGTTGTTACCGTCTTTGTCGGTAATGGCACCAGTCTTTAGGATCCACTCAAAAGCGTCGAGTGGAGCAAAGTTCAAGGTTTCATTCGGTTGATAGACACCGTCGTCATTGTTGTCCTCGAACTCAATAATCATCATGAAATTGATCATAAATCTAGCAAGGCTTCCATTTTCGTCAGGAGTGAACCAGTATTGATATGATGGTATTTCCTGATTCAACATCACAGTCATAATGTCAGTCTGTATCCAAGCCGTTCCATTTTCATCACGATGCTCTTCTATTTCGTGTGAGTCATCCTCTTCTTCATGAGGGGGCTCAGTTTCCGTGGGCGTGCTATCATCATCGCTCGTTGTGAATGCATTCACCGTCGCGACTGATGACACAAGTAAGAAAAACATTGCAAAAAGCAGGGCTTTTCCAAACAGAGCTTTCTTTTTCAACTAATAATTCACCGACACATCCCCTCTCATTTCTATATATAATGACAATTGAGGAACCTACAACCACTCATATCGAAGAAGAGCCCATAACACTTCTTTTGGTCATTAACACTTTAAGACACTTCAGAAGAATTCAGGATACTTGTTGACGTGACAAGATATCACGAGAAAATCAGCTTGAGTGGATTTTGATGGGAGGTGAGAAGTCAACAACCTCGATCTTGCTGAGGTCATCCACGCGATGAGAATCCCCTCGATATTTTATTCGCGTGAGGTAAGCTCGAGTATAGAGCCTAGTTGCCTTCATGATTTCAGGACGTTGTCTGGATAATATTAAGTCCATCTATTAGAAATAGTTAACTTCTAAGGATTGGCGCCATACGACGACAGTGACGGATGCTTTCCCCCTCAGGCGACGGATGGCAAACATTTTATCGGGCATTTTAGCTTCGACGTACATCTCTTCGGAGTGACGGAATAATGGCAGAGCCCACATCGAAGCCAGTTGTCATCATCGGAGCAGGAATTGCTGGAATGCGTGCAGCCCTAGATCTCGCAGAGATGGGTGTGAAGGTATATCTTGTTGAGAGGAATCCTTCAATTGGAGGGCACATGTCTCAACTGGACAAGACTTTTCCTACGCTCGATTGTAGTATGTGCATTCAAGGACCATGGATGGTGGATTGTTCTCGTCATCCGAATATTGAGATTCTAAGTTACTCAGAGGTCACTGAGGTTACTGGTAAGCAAGGTGACTTCCAAGTGAAGGTTCTGAAACATACTCGTCGCGTCAATGCTGAGAACTGTACGGGTTGTGGAGATTGTCAGAGAGTATGTCCGATAGAAGTACCAAATGAATATGATTTAGGCCTTAAGATGAGAAAGGCCGCCTACATTCCCTTCCCGCAAGCAGTACCTAATGTTGCAACCATAGACATGGAGAACTGCATTGAGTGCATGGTCTGTGTGAAGACATGCAAGGCTGAGGCCATCATTTTCGATATTGCAGATGATACTATAATGATCAATGCAGGTTCAATTATTGTAGCCACTGGTTACGAACTCCTCGATCCAGCCACAGTTCCAGAATATGGTTACGGTCGATTTGCCAACGTGGTAAGTGCATTAGAGTACGAACGGATGATTTCGGCGAGTGGACCTACCAATGGTGTGATTATGCGCCCCTCAGATGGTCGTGAGCCCCATAAGATTGCGTTCATCCAATGTGTTGGATCCAGAGATGTCAACCACTGCTCGTACTGCTCAAAGATATGTTGTACCTACGCTACAAAGGAGGCAATCATCACCAAGGAGCATACTCCTGACGTGCACATTGATATCCTCTATAATGACCTACGAGTATTTGGCAAAGGATTTGAAGAGTTCCTAGTCCGGGGAGAAACTGAATACGATATCAATTACATTAAGGGAATCCCAAGTGAGATTCAAGAAGAATACAGCACAGGGAATCTACTTGTCCGTCATAGTGATGCAAAAGGTCACGAAGTAATCCTCGACAAGTATGACCTTGTAGTGCTCTGTCCTGCGATGGTCCCGTCCTCGAACAAAGGACTGTTTGAGCAGCTCGGAATCAAGACAGACGAATCTGGTTTTGTAAAACCACCAGCGGAGTCTCTGATGATCTCGGAGACTGGAGTACCGGGAGTCCACATGTGCGGGTCTGTCCATATGCCCAAAGACATACCAGACTCAGTAGCCCAAGGGAGCGCTTCTGCTGCACTCGCTGCACTTGATATCATCATTCCCAAGGGAGAAGAAACCGAGGCACTTACAGAAGCTGATCTTGAGCTTGTTGCTGCAGAGCCACGGATTGGAGTCATCATTTGTTCCTGTGGGATAAATATTGCAGGGACCGTGGACGTAGCTGAGGTCACTCAGTACGCAAGTGAGCTTCCTAATGTTGTTTATTCGGAGAACCTTCTCTACTCATGTTCATCAGACGCACAGGTCGTCATCAAGGATGCAATAAAGGAACATAATCTCAACAGGTTAGTGGTAGCATCTTGTACACCTCGTACACATGAACCACTGTTCAGGGACACCATCGTGGAGGCTGGGTTGAACAAGTAGCTGTTCGAGCTCGCCAATATTCGAGAACACTGTTCATGGGTACACCAAGCTGACAAGGACGAGGCCACTTCAAAGGCCATGGATCTCGTACGAATGTCAGTGGCAAGAGCAAAATTGCTCGAAGCCCAAGAGGAGGCAGTCACTCAGATTGAGCCTAAGGTCCTCGTGATTGGGGCTGGTGTTGCGGGGATGGCAGCCGCTGACGTCATCGCTCAAAAAGGATTCCATGTATTCTTGATTGAGAAGCAGGACAAGGTCGGAGGTTTTCTCAACGAACTTAAAACTGTGAATTTTGACAATAGACCTGCTTCTGAGATTGTGGCCAATTATGAGAACCGAATCAAGGACAAAGAGAACATTCAGATTCTGCTGAACTCAGAGGTCATAGAAGCCAAGGGTTCAGTTGGTGAGTTTGAGGTTATTGTGAAGAACGGAAAGAAGAAGGAATCACTCACCGTGGGAGTGGTCATTGTAGCCACTGGTGCTGTTGCCCTTGAAGAAAAGGGTCTCTATGGACTCAAGAAGCTCCCTGAGGTGATGACTGAGGTCGATTTCAGTAGTCGACTTGCATCTGATGAGGGATTCAACGACGGTGAGACCTTCGGAGTCATTCACTGTGCTGGATCTCGTGAGGATGCAACCTTGGAGGGTTCCAGGACATGGTGTTCAGGTATATGTTGCTTGGTCGCCATAGAACACTCCTTAGAGCTGCTTGAGAAATATCCTAACTCTCGCATTTTCCATTACTACAGAGACCTACGAGTCTTCTACGACGCTGAGGACAAGTACCGGGAGGCTCGGAAGAAGGGAGTTGTCTTTGTTAGATTCGATAATGACTCCCCACCAGAGGTCAAGAAGGGGAAGGACAAGGCACTCACGATCACAGTGATGGACCAAGTGCTTGGAGCTGAACTGAGCATCGATGTCGACCACACGGTACTGTCCACTGCAATGGTTCCACGTCCAAACAAACAGCTCTCAGAATTATTCAAGGTTCCATTGAACCTGTCAGGATTCTTTATGGAGGCTCATCCCAAGCTTCGACCTGTTGACTTCCAAACCGATGGAGTGTTCGTTGCTGGTACAGCGACTGCACCGAAGGGCATCGGTGAGGCTATTGCTGAGGGACAAGCTGCCGCGTCAAGGGCATTGATACCACTCATCAGAGGAATCCGAAAGGCTGAGGCTATCGTCTCTGTCGTCGACCCCGAGATGTGTGTGGGTTGCGGGACTTGCGAGATAAACTGTTCATACAAAGCTATTGAGGTCGTTCCAGGTGATGGAAGCCATGATTATGCTGTGACCAATCCTGTGCTGTGCCAGGGATGTGGAAAATGTGGTGCTGGATGTCCTGCTGGTGCCATAACAATGAAGCATTTCACAGATGACCAGATCATCACACAGATTCGAACAGCCTTAGAAAATATGCCTGCAGACTCCCGCATACTGACAATTTTGTGCAATTGGTGCTCATATGCTGGGGCTGATAGCGCTGGCGTATCAAGATTCCAACAACCACCCAACGTTAGAGACATACGAGTCATGTGTACCGGTCGTGTGAGTGTTCAGCATATTCTCGAAGCATTTAGACTCGGAGCTGACATGGTCTGGATCTCGGGCTGCCACATTGGAGATTGCCATTATGTTGACGGGAATATCTCCTTTGAACGTAGATTTGCAATTGCGAAGAAGATCATTGAGAAAGCTGGGCTTGAGCCGGAAAGACTTCAGTTCACATACATCAGTGCGAGCGAGGGGTCGATTTGGGCTGAAACCGTCAAAAAGTTTGCAGCCATAGCTGACAAACTAGGACCAAGTCCATTGAGACAGAGGAGGCGCTAAGAGTGACAGAGTCCTGGGGCAATTTCAAATCATTCGAGGGAAAGAAGTTCAAGGCACTTGAAGCAGAGTTCACCAAGGAGGTTTCGAACCTTCTAGGTGGAAAGGACCTCACTACATGCTTCCAATGTGCAAAGTGCAGTGCAGGTTGTCCGGTTGCTGACAAGGTGAATATTCAGATACATGAGGTCATGAGGATGTTGCTTTTTGGATTGAAAGAAGTCCTTGAGACTGATATGGTCTGGCTCTGTTCCACTTGCTATACGTGCCAAGAACGCTGCCCACAGGGAATTGACATCACTGACATTCTTTTTGGCCTCAAGAATATGGCATTCAAAAAGGGGATTACTCCACAGGGCTATATTGGGGCAAGACAGTCGTTGTACGATACCGGTCGCCTATATGAACCGACAGACTGGGAACGAGATGACCTCGAGCTTGACCCCGTTCCTGAGTTTAACATTGCTGATACAAAGAAGATGCTGAATAAGACCAAGCTCATGAAACTGGAGGAGGATGCATAAAATGACCCAGAGCTATGAGGTCTTCCTCGGATGTGCAATCCCGAGCAGGTTCAACAACTATGAGTCTTCGATGCGAGCAGTCTCAAAGGAGCTGGGAATCAAGCTTATCGACTTTGAGGGTGCATCATGCTGTGGGACTGTGGTTCTCAAGTCGATTGATGAGAATAGCTGGCTTTCTATGTCCGGTCGAAACATTGCACTGGCTGAACAGAGAGGTCATGACATTGTGACTCCCTGCAATGGTTGTTTTGGTTCTCTCAAGGATACAAACCATGTCCTTCATGAAGATGAGGCGTATCGAAAGAAGGTCAATGCAGCCCTGAAACCTTTGGGTCTGGAGTATACTGGGAAGACGAAAGTTCGACACTTCGTTGAGGTCCTCTATGAAATGAAGGATGAGATTGAGAAGAAGATTGTGAAGCGACTTGACGGTCTCAGAGTCGCGTTCCATCCAGGGTGCCATCTGATTCGCCCCTCAAACGTCGCAGGGTTCGATGACCCCGAGCTACCATCAAAAGTGGATGAGTTGATCGAGCTCACAGGTGCAACGAGTGTTCATTGGGATATGAAGCTAAGATGCTGTGGTTCTCCACTGCTAATCGCTAGCGAGGATGTTGCAGTCCAGATACTTGAGGAAAAGATGGTCTCAGCGAATGGTGCAGGAGCAAATTGTGTCGTGACGAACTGTCCTGCTTGCCATACTCAGTTTGACATTCAACAACTGGGTCTGAAGGATTCGGAAGGAAACTCACTAGAACTTCCTGCATTGTTTGTCACACAAGTTTTGGGAGTTGCGATGGGTATTGATCCTGAACCACTAGGGTTTGAGCTCAACAGGGTATCATTGGACCCAATCAACGAGATTCTCGGGTTATAGAACAAATCCACTATGTGATCTTGCTGTCGCCATAGAACAGTTGTCCAATTCGTTGCATAGCATCCCGGACACAGTCTTTCTTTCCACTGACCTGTAGATGACGTTCTCCATCCAGAGAGATATTGACCATGCAGTCTTCTGCAATCTCAGAGATTACCTCCACAGGAATCTCATCAGGTAGTTTGATGCGAAAGAATCCTACATCCTTGTCCCTGGGAATGTCAGAGATGTGCACTTGTGGTTCTGGTTTGTATTTCTCACTCTCACCTTGTATAGCTGCTTCGAAGCGTATTTCCCAGGTCTTTCTGTAGTCGACCCCACTGTTCTCCTCCGCCCAGATCATGAGAGTATCTCTAAGACGTTGAATCTGAAGTTCCATTTCCATCTGGAGTTGAGTATCAGCTTCACACTGGTCTCCGGATTTGATCTCACTTTCAAAGGAGCGGAGATACTCCAAGCTCATCTTTGAGTTTCTGAGGTCAGCATAGGTCAAATCAGGGATAAACACGTTTTTCTGTTTTAGGGCTCCCAGTAAATCATTCAGGACTATCCAACCAGAGAGAAGGTTGTCCAATGAGACCATGATTTTATTCCCTCAACATTTCCTCGGTTTGCTCTAGGAAACTCTTCTCACGCCACCAGCGTAGGTCACGTGCTCCAGTGGGACAAATTGCACAACAAGCACCACAGCCTTCACACCGCATTTCATCAGTGACACTCTTCTTGACGCCCGGCTCAATCTCTATCATTGAAACAGCATCATATGGACAAATCTCTGAATAATGACACAGGTCACATCCTACACATAGGTCCTCATCAACCTCAGCAGTGAGGAGTTCAATCTCTACAGTTCCTAGGTTCAATGGAATACTGGCTTCGTTTGCTGCTCCTCGAGCTTGGTTTACTGAATCGCTCACGCTTTTCGCATAGGTCACACCAAGAAATACACCTGGAACCATTGTTTCAACAGGTCTGAATTTCATATGCATTTCTAAAAGGAAACCATCTTGGCCACGGTTGATTCCCATTGCTTTGACAAACTCATCTACATCATGCGGTGCTTCGAGCCCTAATGCCAAGACAACCATCTCGGATTTGATCTTGAAGGTCTCTTGAGAGAGAGTGTCGTAAACTGTAACAATTGCTCCATCACTTTCGGGGTCTTTCTCTACTGTTACAGGTCTTTCACGTTCCCAACGGAAATATGACACACCCTTCTGTCTGTTCTCTCTCCACATTTCTTCCATTCCCGGCGCAAATGGCCGGATATGTTCCTTGTATGCTGAGAATATCTTGATATCTGGGAATAACTCCTTGAGTTCATGTTGCATTGTTATCACTGCAGAACAACAGACTCTAGAACAGTATCTGTTACCCTCTCCCGGATTCTGTCTTGATCCAACACAGTGTATGAAAACAGGATTCTTTGGAGCCTTCTTCAACTCTCCATTTCTTAGTCTTCTTTCAAGTTCAAGGGTTGAAATTACACCAGGCACCTCTTCCCAGCCATATTCGTCCTTCTTAGGCTCATAGATATCTGTACCCACGGCAACAACCATAGAACCAATACGATGGATTGTGCTCTCACCCGTTTCAAGATTCTCTACGGTGATGTCATAGTTGCCATACGACCCATCACGTTGGATAACCTTTGAATTGAGAAGTACTTGTATCCGCTTGTTCTTTTCGACCTTAGCTTTCAGGTCGTCGACAATATCCTGTGCCGACTCCATTGCTGGAAATAGACGATGGAGTTCATTCAGTCTACCACCAAGTAGCTCCTGTTTTTCAACTAGAATCACATCAAAGCCCTTTCGTGCAATGTCCAGAGCTGCAGTCATCCCGGACACACCTCCACCTACGACCATAGAAACACGTGTGACCTCGACCTTCTTCAAGGGAATAATCTCATTGTTGATTGCTTTCGCAACCCCACTACGAATCATATCTTGTGCTTTTTCCTGACGCATTTCACGTGAGTCACCTGTATGCACAAGTGCTAGTTGCTCTCGGAGACCGGCTGGTCCCACTAAATAATATCCCGAGAGTCCAGCTGCTTCCAGTGCACTTCTGAATGTCTGCTCATGTTGCAGAGGCGAACAAGATCCAACAACAACCCGGTTCAGCTTGTGGTCCTTTATGGCTTGAGTGACAAGCTCCTGTCCTGGGTCACTGCACATGAAGATGTAGTCTGTGCTATATGCTACATTTGGTAAATCCTTAGCCCAGTCTGCTAATCCTGGAGAGTCTATCTCATTGCCTATAATCCCGCCACAATGGCAGATAAAGACGCCAACACGAGGTTCATCACCAACATCTGCAGGAGGAATTGCCGGTGGGACATCTGGGGTAGGTATAGGCAGAATCGAGTGAGCCGCTATAGCAGCCCCCTTTCCTTCGTTCACAGAGTCTGTACCATCTCGTGGACCATGAGCACATCCTGCAATGAAGATACCCGGTCGATCTGATTCTAGTGCAGCAATATTGGGATGTTTAACCTTGAACCAACCTGCCTCGTCAAGGTCTATTTTGAGAACCTTTGCCAAATCCTCAACACCCTGACTGGGTCTGAAGCTGGAATTTAAGACCACCATTGATATTTTATCGAGCTCTATGATTTCGCCAGATTCAGTATCTTCCATTTTTACGAACAGGTCATGTGTGTCTGGATCTTCTTGAATCTCAGCAACCCGACCTCGTATGAAATTCATGCCTTTGTTCTTCTGTGTGTCCCAGAGAAATTCTTCCAGAGCCTTTCCTGCCGTTCGCATGTCCATATAGGTATAGATAATCTCACAGTGATCCTCTGGATAGTGCATTCTCGTGACTTGAGCCAACTTGATTCCAAACGAACAACATACCCTGTTGCAGTGATTGCTGTAGCCACTGATATTCTCTCTAACGTCTCTACTACCAACACAGTTCACAAACAGTATTCGCTCAGGTTCCTTTCCATCTGATGGTCTCACCATATGTGCATCAGTGGGTCCAGTTGGGTGAGTCTGTCTATCGTATTCCAGAGTCGTTACAACATTGGGAAAAACTCCATACCCATATTCACCATAATCTAGAGGTTTATACTCCTCAAACCCAGTGGCAACTATTATCGAGCCGACATTGAGATCATACACTTTGTCCTCATCATCATACATGATACAATCATTTGGACAGATTGAAGCACATGTTCCACAGCCTATGCATGTTTCTCTATCAATAGTAGCTATGAGCGGAATCTGCTGTGGAAAGTTCATGTAGATTGCTTTTCGGAGTGATAAACCAAAGTCATACTCATTCGGCACTTCAACTGGACAAGACCTGATACAAAGTTGACACCCCGTGCAAGTATCTGCATTGACATACCTCGCTCTTTGTCTTATTGTTACAGTAAAATTGCCTTCTCTGCCTGTCACCTTTTCTACTGTTGAAAGTGGATGAATTGTGATATTCTGATGCTTGCCTACAAAAGAAGTAAGGGGTGTCATCACACATGCACTACATTCCAAAGCTGGGAATATTTTGTAGATAGCAACATAGTTCCCACCGATGGCAACAGTCTTCTCAATCATGTGAGCATGGTGACCACCGTCTCCCAAGCCAAGAGCAGCATTGATTCCTGCCATGCCGCCTCCTATGACGAGGACATCTGTGGGCTTGGTCTTGTGTTCCGATTTCTTGACTGACTCACTGACCATAGGAACTTTCTCCAAGGCGCCGTAGTGACATCGGCACCATCGGAACAGGCGATATAATCTTTCTGTCAGAGGCTTCACAGCGTTAAGTGGATTATTAGAACACGTGTTCCAAAAATAATGTGCAGGTTGCAATAACATATAACTCGGGCTTTGTGTTTCATGGCTTAGGTGTCTGCATGTCAAAGGAAAAGATACTAGCGACTCTCCAGACTCTCGGAGAACGTTTCCAAGACCCTAAGATCCAGCGCAGGTTCAAGGAATACAACAAAACACTTCTGTTCATCTTTCCCGATATCGATACCAAGATGTACATGAAGATTGGGGATGCAGAACTTCTTGAAGTCGCAGAAGGAGACGTCGAGTCTGAGCTCCAAGTTACGATGGACTCCTCAGTATTTTTGGCCATTATTGAGAAGACTGAGAGCCCAATGGCCGCATATTCTGCTGGTAAACTCAAAACGAAGGGCGAAGTCCCAGATCTTTTGAAGCTACAAAAACTACTCCTATGATTTTGGCTCTTGGTCTACAACCTTCGAAACTAACTCGCGCATTCGTATCATCTGATTCCGGACACGCTCAGCTCCCTCTTTGGTCAGGACAGCAAAAGTTGTTGGTTTGAGATCGACAAACCTTTTCGAGATTCGAATCAGACCCATCTCCTCTAGTTTCCTAAGATGACTTGATAGATTTCCTGATGTCAGCCCAAGTTTTTTCTGAAGAACTGGAAATGTTGCGTGTTGCGTGAAATAGAGATAGACTAGAACAGAGAGTCGTGTGGGGACCATGGTTTCACGGTCTTCTTCCATGAGTCCTATCAATGCTGATAGGAGGTCCCCATCGAGACTCAAGTCTATCCCTGCCCTTTACTCTCTAGAAGGAGACGTTCAGCAGTGATGAGCATATAGATTCCAATCACATAGATTCCACCCATATCTACCACTATTAGAAAGATATACGCAATACTGAGAAACATTATCATTGGAATTATACTGAGAAAGACAGCTATTGCAAAATAGAGATGTTCGCGAGAATAGAATTCAACACCACCATCCCTTCTTCCTCCAATGTAGTTAGAGAGAAATCCAACACCCATGATGAATTGTAAGCATGGTGCAAATAAAGCATCCAAGCCTGATGAAAATGTATAGAATGAGAGAACGACAATGGCAATTACTAGAATCCCCCAAATAAGAAAGGTAGCTTTTCCACCAT
>DXJI01000039.1 GCA_019057595.1 Candidatus Thorarchaeota archaeon | reverse complement strand
CGTACTGGTATAGGCATATTGACAATTCCAATGTCACTGTTGGCCATCCTGATTGCTACTTCGAACTATTACTCAGTCGCCCAGGTGTTTGGATATGTAGCAGCTCTCGTCGTGTGTATAGTTCTATTATTCTTGGTCGGAGGGAATCTTGTCTTCTATTCCCTAAGAAGGATACGCTCAGATGACCGTCTTCGACTGAAATGTGATGACCTATCCTGTTTAGTGTCTGATTTCAATAATCATAATCATGATTAGAAAAAGTGGAGCCCCAGGCGGGATTCGAACCCGCGGCCTCTTCCTCTATGGGGAAACCACAGCAAGTGTGGCTCCATACCAAGGAAGCGATCTAACCAGTCTGAGCTACTGGGGCATATGTTGACAACCAAAGGCTGTCACTTCGTTTTCCGCTTGAAAATCGGTGATAAAGATTTCTACAGGGTTCTTGAAAAGCGAAGAAGTGATAATCATTAAGGTTTCTAGGAATAGTGGAGGTTGGAGCATTTGTCAGCCATAGAGAATCAGGAACCTAAGAAAGCCCTGGAAATACGTGCCTATGGTATATCCGGAAGTACTCTCAGGAAGGAGATAGAGAGCGTTACAGGTGTAAATCCTGGCAATAATGCTGTCTATTCAAAAGAGACTGGTCGAGTTTCAGTAGCTTCTGAGGTGTTTGGTAGCGGTGGTTGCGGCGGCGGTGATTGTACCAACGGCGGATGCGGTGGTGGTGGTGGCGGTGGCGGTGAGGAGGGCGTCATTATCTGCCTCATAATTATAGTAGCAATAATGGCTGCTCTCACCATTGTATGGGCCGTTGTGATGATTGCCTTCTCGATCATGACAATAGGCGGCTTCTTCAAGAGACGATTTCGAACACTTTTCGTAATTGAGAATGATAACAAGGAATTCATCGGAAAACTTGCAGTGATTACTGTACAGAAACGAGGAGTTCTCGATTATCCTTTCGAACATCGGGAATATGACGATTGGATGGTTCAAACATTTGGAATGTTCAACAGACTGAAACTTCTTCGACAAGTGAGTGTCCTCTTTGGTTTTTGCTGGGGATTCGTTGAAATCGCATTCAAGCTCAATCAAATGGTTCTTAACCCTGCAGATTACAATCTATGGCCACTACGCTATTTTATGATTGCAATCTTTCTACCTCTTCTACTATATAGTCCAATCTTAGAGATTCGATTCAGAGGAGCTTTTGATACAGGTGATGAAATGGTCATGAGACTAGTAAATCATGAGCCTTCATACTCTCCAAATCAACCTATGATGTTTTCAGAAACACCCATCGAGGTTGGAAGAATGCCCCCTGTTGAAACTAAGACGAATGACTACGAGAACAATTCATGAAGTTTGATCTGGAACTGTCCAAGTTTACCCCCATAGTTACCAGCAGTCATCTTAGTGATACCAGGATGTTTGCAGACTTCTTCGATAGCTACCTTTGTTGCTTCAGCAACATTCGCCTCGGTCAGACCGTTGATGACGATTTCCTGCACGAACTCACTCCCCTTTGGAACATGTGAATCGGGGACCAGAGCTCTCAATGTGGGACAGAACCTCTCATTTGTAGATGCAAACAGGACCTTATATTTTGAAGATGGTTTTGAACCAGAACCTACAAGGCCACCTGGAAAAGGAGTGTAGGCACCTTCTACTTTCTCGATTGCCTTCACTGCAGCCATACCACTGTTCATCCCACTCTCCACGTCCTCGCAGGTATAGATTATGTTTCCACCTGCAACTCCTTTTACTCGACCAAACATATTCTGCATCACACAGGTCCCACTCATCCTTGGAATGAAAAATAAGACCCTTCCATCAATTGGACCCTTCTTGGTCTGAAAACCATCACCAAACATGGCTATTTTCTTACCTATCTCATAGAGATCCTTTGGTTTGGGAGTGGAATCAAAAGCAGACGCTGTCGGGCTGGTCAGTATACACTGTCCAAGGCGTGCCAAGAGTTGTGGCTCGAGTTTTTTCTTGGAGCCAACAGCAAATATCACTCGTACTCCGGGACGTCCATCCGGAGTTTCATCAGGAGACATGATGTACTCAATCCCAGCTTCGGCTGGAGCCATGATCACTGACGTTCCAAAGCCAGTGGCTTCAAGAGCTGTGATTCGTGCCCATTCTTCACTGTACGCAGTGATTATTGTTCGATTCATGTGCATACTGAATGCTTCAGCAAAAGTATCTTCTATTGGAACTCCGTTTATCTCCATAACAACGCACCCACGGGTGAAAAAACGAAGCTCTACCGCCCTTTTCTTTTTTCCTACCGACGTTAGAACCCCTGCAAAAGGATTTATGACGAGGATTATGTTCCAAAAATGAAGGAGGATGGACTCATGACAGTGACAGTGTCACTCAGAGAAACACCTGAACTACCTCTAGAAGCAGATTCTATAACCCCTACTCATTTTGCTGGAAAGACAGCCCAAGAGATTGGAGCGTTACCCCTTCAACAGGGTAATCAAGTCATTCAACTGAAGGATTTCTTTGATATCAGTGGAGAGAGTGGTCCGACACCTGATGAGACTGAGATTATTGTCAAAGGCAATCTCAGAAAGGTGAAGATGATTGGTAAGGAAATGAATGGAGGAAAAATAACTGTTGAGGGAGATACAGGAATGTATCTCGGGGCGGAAATGATTGCTGGTCGAATCCATGTGAAGGGATCGGTTGGTGATTGGGCTGCAGCAGAGATGGAAGGAGGCAACATCCAGATAGAGGGTGATGCAGGTGACTACTTCTGTTCAGGCTATCGCGGTAGCACAGACGGTATGAAGGGTGGACGCGTCTATGTGGCTGGTAACGTAGGGCGCGAGATGGCTGCGCACATGAGAAAAGGGTTCGTCGCTGTCAAAGGCAATGTCGGTCCACAGTCAGCAAATCGAATGATGGGTGGTACTGTGATTGTTGTCGGTGACATGGCGGAACGTGTGGGTGTTCAAGCCACAAAGGGAATGATCTTCTGTCTTGGTAAGATGGAGAGTCTGTTCCCGACCTACAAGTTTAGTGGTAGTTCAGAGAGGGAATTCATCAACTACTATCTTCGATACTTGAAAGACCGAAGACCAGATTTCCTGTCGGAGGACATCAAATACTCAGAGAAGTGGGTCAAATACATGGGAGACTTTGCTGAGGCAAGTCCGGGCGAGGAGATATTCATTCGGGCTTCGAAGAACCAGCACTTGATTTGAGGAGAGAGAGAGGATATGAAAATTAGTGTAAATGAAGGAGCACATGAGATAACCAAGGAGATAATGGACCAGAAAGAAGATCTAGATTGTACTGTCAGCGAATTGAAGAACGGTGCAACAATCATTGATGCCGGTATCGAGGTATCGGGAACCGAGGAACTCGGAAGACTGGTGAGCGAGATATGTCTGGGTGGATATGGAGTAGTCCGACACACCAAGATGCACATTGGAGACATGGATCTAGATGCTGTCGTTGTGAGTTCCGACCATCCAAAGATTGCATGTATGGGATCACAGTATGCGGGCTGGGTAATCAACGAAGAGGGTTACTTTGCCATGGGTTCAGGTCCAGCAAGAGCACTTGCACGTGTTGAGAAGAAATTGTACAAACACCTTGGTTACGAGGATGATGCCAAGGTTGGGGTGATTCTGCTTGAAACAAGAGAAGTACCCCCAGACAATATTGCTCAATATATCGCAGACAAATGCGGTATTGCAACCTCTGATCTCTACTGTATTCTAGCACCTACAGCATGTCTTGTGGGTTCGATACAGGTTTCAGCCAGAGTTGTTGAAGTAGGTATGCACAAACTGCACGAGATTGGATTTGACCTTGATAGAGTCAGGTCTGGATATGGTGTTGCGCCTGTTGCACCAGTGGCAAAGAAAGATGCTAGAGCAATGGGTGTTACAAACGACTGTATCCTATACGGAGGTCGGACTTTCTACTTTGTCCGCTCTGATGATGAGGACTTGAAAGAGGTCATTGAGAAGGTTCCTTCATCATCATCTGAGCAATATGGTCAGCCATTCTATGACCTGTTCAAGAGTGTGGGTAACGATTTCTACAAGGTGGACCCACTTCTATTCAGCCCTGCTGAAATCACATTCAATCACATTGAGAGTGGTAAGAGTTACCACGCAGGTGAGCTGAACGCAGAGATTCTCAAACAATCAATAGAGAAGACAAAGTCAAAATAGAGGCCTAAGTGACGTCCATCTCTTGGACCTCTTCCTTCTCTTTTTCAGTCGCAGGTACTAGCTCGTCAGCCTTTGGTATTGGATTCTTGAATGCCATCCATATCATAACTACAGCTATGAGCGAGATTAATGCACTGATCATGAAAGGCAAAGTGAACCCTGAAAGAGGAATCAGCCAGCCGTAGAAAGCTATGAGAGGCATTGAAATCAACATGATGAGCGTTGGTTGAAGAGAATACATTGAGTTACGGATTCGGTTTGGAATCACATCCAACATGACTCTTTGTGTGAGAATCCCCGCTATCGCTCCAAACATATTGAGCGCGATGAAAACCAGGAATAAGAGAGTTACAGGAATAATTGTCTGAACAGGTATCTCAATCAATGGAAGGCTTGTGAATGGAATGAATATCGTCAAGAAATCTATGGTAGAGGGATCAGTTCCAGCTGGAATTCCCGGGAAGAAATGCACTATTAGTGCTAATGCAATGTAGAATACTATGCCCATGAATTGAAGGATTCTAAAACGTGGAATCCATGTCTTTGGCTCGAATCTTTTCGCGAGAACACCACTTCTCTCATTTGCCAAGGCTTGAGGGAGGAACACGAGCGTTCGGAATGCTGAGACTGCTACCATTGTAACTAGGAAACTGAAGTATAACGGAAAGAGAATGAGGTTCCACCATACTGGTGCGATACTAAACATTACAACCTCGCCTAGGATTATCAGTGTGACAAAACGACAAGACCATAGAAACTTGAAACCATCCTTCAGAAGTGAACCATATTCTCTGAGGGATGGGCGTTCATCCTCATCACGAACTCCTGGAAGGTCTCGTACAAGTCTGAAAATTATAATGGAAAGGAACACTGCAAAGATTGCCTGTAGACCAAACACCCACGTTTCCCCATAGAAGAATGCGAGCCAAGAACCGGGGAGTAAGACGAGAGTGGATGACACCTGCCAGACCATTCCAAGACGACCCTGAAACACACCGTATTGTTTTCTGTCCTTATCATGTGGCATAGCCACTCTATAGTTGTTATCAAACCAGGCGCTGAAAGCACCGCTCTCTTGAGAAGATCCTATTCCAAAGAATGCATAGATTGCAATATAGATCCATAGTGGAGCAGGTGTATCAGCCACGATCATCGATGACAAATAGAAGGCTACTGCATAACAGATCAGAGCTGATGAAATCACATACCGCTGACCAATCCAGTCTCCAATAGCACCTGTGGGATAGTCTAGGAGTGTTTGAATTCCCAGCTGTAGAACAACAAGAAGTCCTACAAATGTAAGACCTGCGAAGTAGTCGCCATTTCCAAGGGATTCAGCTATATAGATCATCCAAAAAGTTGTACTGATTTGAAAACTAATTGCAAAAGATGGGAGTAAAACGGATAGAATCTTGACTAGGCGAACTGCGTTCTGAGTAGGCTCTGCTATGCCAAAGACACGGGCATACCTACTTTGGATTACCTCGGTTGATGGTTCAGTCTCAGACTCACTATCCACAGCCATACTCTCATCCCAACTGTCATTGCATATAGAGGTTAATACTAACGCACGAAACAAGTCCTTTATCAAGCAGTCTCTCGAGCTGAGCGAGTGGTTGTAAATGTGAGAGTCACAGTTCAGTTTCGAGGACCGCTGGCCAAACAGCTTCAAGGGGGAAGGATAGACGTTGAGTGTGGCGAAGGAAGTAGTCTCCTTGAGATGTTGACCGAATTAATAGAGGAGAAGAAGAGTGTGCGAGATGTCTGGTCAAGTCCGGAGATGATGGACCGTGATGCATTGATTTTACATAATGAATCGGATATCGGTCTCACAGGGGGACTTGAAACAGTAATGACTGATGGTGACGTACTGGTTGTGTTACCGCTAATTCATGGTGGCTAGACCAGATCGGCACCAGCCCTGATTGCATCAATATCTATCTGGAGCGTCTTTGCACTGATCAGGTCTGCGACTGCCTTCTCAAGGGTTTCTAGAGGAAAAAGACCAGACTTCTTGACAAATGCACCAAGCATCACCATATTGGAAACTAGTCTCAGACCGAGCTCATCGGCGGTCTTCATAGCATGGACCTCGACTATCTCAAAGTCATCCTTTACTTTCTCTGTCTTGACCAATTCGGGATCGACAATGAGGACGCTGCCCTTCTTGGCACCTGCCAGATACATGTCCAATGCCTTCTGAGACATCACAATGAAATAGTCAGATTCTCGAACCTTGGGGTACTTGATGGGCTGGTCACTGATGATGATCTCGCTCTTAGCAGCCGTACCTCTAGCTTCTGACCCGTAGCTCTGACTCTGAACTGCTTCGAGACCTCCATGGACTGCTGCAGCGTGTCCAAGAATCACTCCTGCTAGCACTACTCCCATGCCGCCAGTTCCTGCAATCCGAATCTCCGCCCTCATGATTATCACTCCTTTACATGACTCAATGTCGACTGCAGAGTTTCTAGGAAGGGAACATCGTCTCGGTCTGAGAACATTCCCAAGTCCATTCCTTCTTTCGTAGGAACCTTCTGATCAATCGGAGCACCCTTCTTTCGGACTGGAAGTTTTTTGAACCATTGAATCATCTCAGGAGGTCCTCCAGCCTTAGTTCTTCGACCGTATGCTGTGGGACATTGAGAAATCATCTCAACAAACGAGAAACCCCTTCGTTCAATAGCAGTCTTGATGGCTCGAGCAGCCTGTATTGGATGTGCAGTGGTCCACCTGGCCACATAGTTTGCTCCTGCTGCTGCAACCAGTCTTGCAAGATCAAATGGGCGTTCTGGATTTCCATAAGGAGTTGTGGTTGTACGGTCTCCAGTGAATGTTGTTGGTCCAACCTGCCCACCAGTCATTCCATAGATGTAATTGTTACTACAGATGACAGTCATGTCCATATTTCGTCGTGCAGCATGAATGAGATGATTTCCACCAATCGCTGCAAGGTCTCCGTCACCACTAATCACAACCACTTTCAATTCAGGACGAGCTAACTTGAGACCTGTGGCAAATGCAATAGCTCTGCCATGAGTTGTATGCAGTGTGTCTGCCTTGAAATGAGGTGAAGGAATCCATGCGCTGCAGCCAATACCAGAAACAAAAGCAAACTTACTCAAATCCTTATGACCAAGATCACCGACTGCCTTCAGAAATGCATTACTGACTTCTCCCGCGCCACAGCCTGGACAAAATGGGCTCGGTAATGCTTCTTCGCGCAGGTAGTGCCTAGCAAAGTGTTTCTGGGAAACCATAGGGCTAACACCTAATACAGCTGCAGAATGAGAGACTAATAACCAATTCCCTACGGTATCAACTCGCTGAAGTCCGCCTGAAGAAGAAAGCATGAAGAATACGAGGGAATGACCGCCAATGTCTGTTGACGAGTCATCCCTTCGCCTTTTTTGCAGACCTTTAGAAGTTAGATACCATCTGTGGGGATTCCTCAGATCTAGCCCTATTTTCTCTATGATACCAGGGATTTGCGAATGCAATTGCTGTGACTATCATCGATATTGTCAACAGCACATCAGGCACATAGAATAGAGGAGTAGAGAGAAGAGGCACACGAAGAATCTGACTAGCCATTCCAAAGAGCACTGAAATAATCATGAGTTCGCTCCGTACCTCCTTCAGACGTCCAGTCCTCCAGGTGATGAGAAAGGTGAACATCATCATGATTCCAAGAATGATCATCACTGGAATAGTCAGTATCATAATCAATTCTTCAGTTGGCCCGATAAGAGCTATAGATATCCAGTAAAAGGCAAGCGCATAGACCATTCTATTGTGATATTTCTGAATTCGTGGTGCCCAAATCTGGAGTAACGCACCTAGAATTGGAATGATTGAACCACCGATGGTTATTGATCGTATTCGGAAGAGAATCATCGTCGTTTCTAGCAGACCAATATGTTGTAGTGTAACAATCACAATGTTGAAGGCCTGACTCACAAAAGCTATCGCAAAAACCAATGGAAGGTCTGTGAGCAACCGAACTTGTTGTGAGAGCCATTTTCGTCCTAAGTAAGTCCCAATCACTGCGGAGATAAATACTGTCGAGATACTTGAGAGAACTACCAAGTCTGTTCCTATTTGCATTTTTTCTAAACCTCATTTTATTTTGAGTTATCATAATCATATTTTCAGAGTCATTTCGTCGATTTCTTTGCCTCTAAATCTCCGCCACAAATTGATGACCTGTTCAGTCTTGAACCTCGAAAGGAATAGGCTCAGAGGAATGAACGTCAAGAGGAACATCAGAAGTGTGACAGACATTAGGCCACCATTGGAAAAGACTAGGTCGGGACCTTGAATTACTGGTTCAGGACCAATCTTGAAGCATTCACTGACGAAGTTGATAATAGTGTGAATAACTATTGGTCCCAGGAGGGACCGTCCAGAAGTGAACTTCACATAGTATATTCCAAAGAAGATCCCAAGAATCGTTGTGAAGAAGACCATTGATGCTACTTGAATCGCAACACCCTCTCCACCATTGATGATGGGCCAACCAGCATGCCAAACACCAAAGATAGCGGCTGACAACAGGATTGACTTGTTGGGTGTATATCGTGTCTGAAAACCGTTAATCAATAGTCCTCGAAATAGAGTTTCCTCAAGAAACGCATTAGTCAGGAAAAAGATGAACATGTATCCGAGCAATCCTTCATTGAGGATGTGGAGCTGAAGGGGATATGTAGGATCAATCAGTAGAGCGTAGATGATTGTCCCTCCAAAGTCAATTCCCACGGCGATTATGATACCTATCAGGAGTCCTAATGCAAGATGCGTCCCCTTCCTCTCACGGGAGAGACCTAGAACTGAATCAAGCTCACCTTGTCTGTATTTCCAGAAAAACCCGAGAAGTATCAGGAATGGAAACAGCTTTGAAGGAAAGATGTTCATCCATGTGGCACCTAGACCGAGCACAAATTGATCCACAATCCGCCAGACCACAGCAATTGTTAGCATGATTCCTCCAATTTTGATGAGGTCAAGTGATCTCCTTGCATTGGTTGAAGTGGAGTGTACTGTTTCGATTGTTGTTTCTTGAACTTGTGTTGCAGCCATATATTTGGCCTCTACTCTAGCATAAACTGTGATTGGGTGTCTGTTAGTACAATTTAAGCACCGATAGACATGGTCCAGGAGAAATATCGTGCTAGCACCAATTTTAAAACGACTTGGCTTTGCCCCATTCTGAAATAGATTGCTTTAGTGGTGAAACTAAATGTCTGATGTCGCAGCGATGAGAGCCTTCAACCGCGAATTAGCAGCAGTTGTTGGCGCAACAGTAGAAGTGGTGATTAGCACCGGCAAGACCTATTCAGGAACTCTGAAGGGTATTGACCAGACCAGTCTGAGCATTGTTCTCTCTGACGTGATTGCTGACGGTGAAACAAGCATACCAAAGATATTCCTCTATGGGAGTAGCATTGTTTCATTCTCAGTTGCCGAGAGAGAGGTAAGCCTCGAAGGACTTGCAAGAGAGCTAGAGAAGACATTCCCACCGGGTGGAGTTCAGTTCTATCCCGACACTGGAATTATTCTCGTCATGAACAAGATTCGAATATCAAAGGATGGTATTGAGGGAAGTGGCCCTCTCTACGAGCGAGTCGCAGTCATAGCAGATGACTGGTTGAAAGAACACGGTCTAACATAGTAATTACCATGAACACGTGAGCATGTGATGCTAACACATACCTGAGTCAAAACTAGGTAAATTGAGGTTTTTCGCTGCGATGAACAAACCCAGAAAAATTAGAGGAGTCTTCGAAGACCGAGCTCGTCAATCTCTCTCTTTCTAATATCTTCCTTCTTCGGCTGTTTTCGAGCAAGTGTTCTCTCTAATGGTTTGAGGCGTTCCTCCCAAGACCTTTCAGATTTTTCAGGAACCTTGCCAAATGCACGTGCTCGAGCCTCTTTAGAACCCATCATAGATGATTGTGATCCGATTATTCCAAATTCAGCGAGTCTTTTTGTCGTTGATGAGAATCCTCTCTCTTCCTTTGATCTTGGAAGTAGCTGAGGACTCTTTACTCCTGTGAGTATAAGCATGACTCGAAGGACACCACTGAGTCTAGGATCAACCCGGGCTCCCCAGATTACATTGGCGTCACGACTCATCTTTTCAGAAACCAGCTCACCGACTCGGTTGGATTCCGCGAGGCTCATGTCGGGACCTCCCGTGATATGAATCAGTGCTCCTGTTGCACCGTTCCATTCGACTTCAAGGAGTGGACTGTTCAAAGCGTTCTTGATTGCATCATTGGCGCGGTCTGCACCTGTGGCCTCTCCCAGTCCCACTAAGGCGACTCCTCCGTTACAAATGATTGAGCGGACATCAGCATAGTCAAGATTGATCAGGCTGGGCATGGTTATGGTTTCAGTGATTCCCTTCACCATATTCGCAAGGACCTCGTCTGCGACCCCGAAGGCCTCCTCAAGAGGTAGGTCGGGCACCAGTTCCATGAGCTTTTGATTGTCAATCACGACTGCGGTGTCTACATTCTCCTGCAGACGCGCAAGACCAGACTTTGCCTTGTCGATGCGTGTTCTCTCAAGGCTGAAAGGCATGGTAATGACGCCCACAACAATCGCATCGCTGTTCTTTGCAATTTCCGCTACAACAGGAGCACTGCCTGTACCTGTGCCTCCACCCATTCCTGCAGCGATGAAGACCAAGTCGGCATCTCTTAGTAATTCAGTTAACTGTCCAGTTGATTCCTCAGCAGCAGCCCTTCCAACATGTGGATATCCACCTGCACCTAGTCCACGGGTGATCCGCTCTCCGATCAAGAGCTTCCTGTGGGCAGTTGTGACTGCCAGGTGCTGACGGTCTGTGTTAATTGCGATACACTCAGCACCCTGTACACCAATAGTCATGAGCCGCTTCACTGTATTGTTACCAGCACCGCCACAGCCCACAACAACGATTCGAGCCTGACCCATGTCACGGCCAGTTGAGTGAGTTCGTTCTCCACGGCTGTGGTCGCGTGCAGCATCAATCAATGATTTCATTATCCGATGACCTCACTCATCCTACCACTTGTATTCATGCTGGACTCCCATAGCTCACGTTTCAACAGGTCTCTAATGGCGTTCCTTATGGCCTCTGATCTGTTGGGGTAGAGCCCCTTTTCCACTAGGCGTTGAATGTCTTCAACAATCTTCTCGGGCAAATGCACAGCTATGAGACGCATATCTAGTCCTCTGAAATGCTGAGGAACTAGGGAGATATGGGTCCTAGTATTACTAGCATACCTGTGTTTTAAAATAAGGAAAGAAGAGAGGAATAATCCTCTCATCTTATTCTACTTCTTGCGACCAGTTCGTCTGGCAGCGATGTTGCCCACCTTTCGACCAGGTGGAGCATGTCTACTCACAGTGCTTGGCCTACCAGGAGACTGGTGAGAACCACCACCGTGTGGATGTGAGCACGCATTCATTGCAGCACCTCTGACGACGGGCCACTTTCTAGCCTTCCCACGGACGTGATGCCAGACAGCACCAGCCTTTAGGAATGGCTTCTCTTGACGCCCACCACCAGCGACTATCCCAATTGTGGCTCGACAGCGTGGACTGAACGCCTTCTGTCTACCGCTTGGTAGTCGTACCATTGCCTTAGACTTGTCAATGGACACGATTGTGGCTGCAAGACCTGAGGCCTTCACATATTTACCTCCGTCACCAGGGCTACCCTCAATGTTGTAGACCGGGGTTCCTTCAGGGATATGCTCGAGTATCAAGGTGTTGCCATTTGCTAGAGCTGCGTCTTCACCGCATTCGATAGACTGACCGACCTGAGCTCCCTCAGGTGCCACCATGTATTGAATCTTTGATTCACCTTCATAGCGAATCTCTGCGAGGGGAGCACCTCTACCGGACTCATGATGCAAGTTGACAATTGTACCCACGTAGGTCCTGTCTGGAGCCCACTTGGGATGTCTTGCAGGAGCTATCTTCTTGTGGCGTGGAGACCTCCACTGAGTTGTTCCACGACCTTTGCGTTGAACCAAAATTCTTCTTCCCATTCGAAGACCTCCTTAGAATATCCCGAGGTTTGTCGCAACCTCAGCAGCACTGTACTCCGGTGCCAGTCTGACTAATGCCTTTTTCTTTCCGTCGGGCATTATCAGGGTGTTGACTTTCTCGACCACGACCTCGTAAAGGGACTCAACGGCCCATTTGATCGTGTTCTTGTTCGCAGAACGAATCACGTAGAAGATGAGTTTGTTCTCTTCATCCACAGCCTCGAGACTTGCCTCTGTCACGACAGGTCGGATAATGATTTCATTTGGATCTTTCATTTCCTCACCTCAGACAAACAGGTTCTCCTTCTCTAGCCTGTCAATAGCGGACTTTGTCCAGACCACCAGGCGACCAGGATGTGTTCCAGGAGCCAGAAGCTCGGCATTCAAACCGTGTACCTCTGTGATATCCACTCCAGGAAGATTTCGGGCGGATTTGCCAATTCCCGAGTCTGCACCGACTACAATCAGCAATGACTTGGGAGTCTTCATCTTACGACCACGCATCTTGCCCTTACCAGCTCTGATACTACGACCATTACTGGCTCTATCAAGATCATCTCCTAGACCAAGGAAAATGAGCGCTTCAAAGGCCTCTTTTGTTGTGGCCACAGATTCCAACTTGTCACTCACAACCATCGGTATCTGAGGAACATTGTCAATATTGTGACCTCGTGCCTTGACAAAGTCAGATTTTGCAGAGGCTGCGATGGCAGAACGAATTGCTAAGCGATTCTCCTTCGTGTTAATACGCTCAATGATCACTTTTCGGGCTTCTGGTGGATGTGCTACACGACCACCAACAGTACCAGGAGCAAATCCCGCCTTGTTGGCTGCGCTTGTACCACTTCCTTTCACTCGAGGCATTCTCGACCTACCATGTCCAGTCTGCCAGCTCTGTGCAGTATTACGTTTTCCAGCCAGCTCGTCAACTCCATGGGGTTGACGTTTTCGTGACTGGACTGCGAGCACTGCCCTCTTAATCACATCTGGACGATATGGAGTATCAAAATGGGAGGGTAGTGTAACTCTCTCTTTGATTGTCTTTCCTTTCAATGTAAAAGCTTTCACAGTTGACACAGATAATCATCTCCCACTATTGTTTCGAGGATGTGCTGATGTAGCTCACCGGTGAAGGTGCATCCACATGTCCCTTCTTAGGACGAATGGCGAATCTGAATCGCACTGGTCTCTTCACTGTACCAGGGATAGATCCATGAAGCATTATGTAGTCGCCGCGAATCACTCCGTAGTTCACGAAACCTCCAGAGGGTGTGATTTCCTCACCACGCTCTCCCATCTTCATGACTTTGTTGTTGAAGCTGGTTCGAGTGTGAAATCCTGTCTGCCCAGGTCGGGGGACAGAGTATCTGATGTTGGAGGGTGTCCATGGACCAATACAGCCCACACCGCGCTTTGTCTTCCGTGATTTGTGTTGGAGAATTCGAATTCCCCACCGTCGTACTGGGCCTTGGAATCCATGACCTTTGGTCACTGCAATGCTGTCAACCAGGATTCCCTCATTGAGGATCTCTGCGACACGCACGTCTGTTCCGAGAACACTCTGAGCGTATTCAAAGGCTTCTTTGACGTTGGGGGCGCCTACTTTGTACTCTGAAATGTCGGGCTTCTTCTTTGGTACTCCTGCAAGTCTTGGTTGAGTGTGAACAAGCATCCTGATCTCAACGAGTGAGTCGAGCTTCTCTTCAAACTCTTTCATCTTGGCTCCGTATTCATACCCCTTTGGAAAGGGCATGGCTTTCCGGAGATCCTCTGCGAGGGTTTCGGCAAGAACCTCTGTGACCAGCTTCAGACCATATGTTGTCGCCTTGTATCCTCGGATAGAGAATGGTCGAACCGGTGGAGTGTCAATGACCGTGACTGGAACCACGGTTTCCTGACCCTGGAAAGGACTGTCTGGATTGTCGACTGTCATCACCGCATGGGTCATTCCTGCCTTGTAGCCCATGAAACCAAGTAACTTTGGGGAACCACCATCATAAGAAGGCCAATTCTTAATTCTAGGTACGAATTTTGATGCTCTTCCTCGAGGTAAGTATGCAAGACTACCTCGCCTAGGAGCATGTTTCTTCCTATGTGCCATTTAATGTCACCTGTAGTTTTGCAGCCTTCGTGGTATCAAACAGTAGAACAGTCACACCACTGAGCTATTCGTACTACATCGCGAGCGGAGTCGCAGTGTGTTTTTAAGATTTGCCCAGTGACCATTTTGTCATCAATTGACAGGTGTGTTTCGATATCACCAATGAAGTCTAAGAAACCCCGATGGTATATCTTGTCATCCAGAATAGCATGTCCTGGAGCTCGTTGTTCCATGAACTCGGTGAACACACCAGCATCGAATGCAACCATCCACTCAT